>DAIUER010000009.1:0-12682 GCA_036845005.1 Thermocrinis sp. | reverse complement strand
GCGTTGCCCGTCTGAACCTCTTCCTCTCCGTAAAATTTGGCAATAAGGGAGCCATCTTGGGGTGCCATCTGCCCCTGCTGTGTCCAAAATGGACGCCCGACTCCAAAAGCTCGTTCATGGTTGCTACGCTCATGCTATACCTCCTTGGGTTTTGCCACCCTTTTCCATCACCCTCACGGGCAACCCAACCGGAAAAGGTGCGGTTTATTCTTTATTATTATACCGAAAACGTTTCTCCTTTTTGAGGATCTTTTCCTTATACTTATCTATTTTTTCCTTTCTTGCCTGAGGGTTGCTGTAAAACCAAAGACCAAACAAAAAGGAGAGGAAAATGATCCCCAGTAGGGCAAAGGCTGTAAAGAACTTCATATTTCCCACCTTATTCATAGGTTTTTAAAGGGGGCAAAGCCCCCAATAAGGTTAGTGTGGAAGTTGTTTATGCTTTTTAAGCCATTCGTAGTTATAAGGGTCCCAGTCTTCGGGCATGTGGGGGATTTTGTCAAAGTTGTGAGGAGGTGGTGGAGAGGGGATAAGCCATTCCAAAGAGGGAGACTCCCAAGGATTGTCGGAGGCCTTTTTGCCAAATTTTACGGAGAGGAAGAGGTTCAGAAGGGCAACGCCCATTCCGATGGCAAGGATGAAAGCCCCTATGGTCTGCCATTGGTGAAGGACAACCCAGCTCTCTATGGCAGGATAGTCTGCATACCTTCTGGGCATACCCTGAAGACCAACGATGAACTGCAGGAAGTAAAAGAGGTTAGAACCTATCATGATCAGCACAAGACCCACTTTGCCCCAGAACTCACTATACATTTTGCCCGTAATTTTGGGGTACCAGTAGTGGAACCCGCCAACAACTGCAAGGGTTAATGTCATTCCTAGAACATAGTGGAAGTGTGCCACCACAAAGTGAGAATCGTGCACGCCTATGTCAAAGGCGGGAAGTCCCAAAGGTATTCCAGTCAGACCACCTATAAGGAACATAAGTATGGAAGCGAGGGTGTAGAGCATAGGTGTGGTAAATCTTATGGAACCTTTATAGAGGGTGCCAATCCAGTTAAAGATCTTAATACCTGTGGGAACACCTATCAGAACGGTGGTGTAGGAAAACAGAATCTTTATCCAAACTGGCACACCACTGGTGAACATGTGGTGGATCCAAACCATAAAGCCAAGAATGGCTATACCCCATATAGCAAGGATCATGGAGGTTCTGCCGAAGATCTCCCTTCTGGAAAAGGTGGCGATTATCTCGGAGATCACACCAAAGGCGGGAAGGATCATAACATACACAACGGGGTGGGAGTAGAACCAGAAGAGGTTCTGATAGAGGACAGGATCGCCTCCCCTTGTGGGGTCAAAGAAGGCGGTATTGAAGTATTTGTCCAAAAGGAGCATGGTCACTGCACCCGCAAGTGCAGGAACACCAAGGATCTGGATAACGTTCATTGCCAAAAAGGAGTGCAAGAAAAGGTTCATTTTCTTAAAGGTTATTCCGGGAGCCCTCATGCTGAGGTTTGTAACCACCAGGTTTATGGCGGAGGTTAAGGATGCTGCGCCCAAGAGGTGTATAATAAGGGCATAGAAGGCTACAGGTCCAGCGTTCTCGTTGAGGGAGAAGGGAGGATAACCCGTCCACATCATCCTTATTTGGCTTCCGGGCAGAAGGGTAAGGAGTGCCAACACACTGGCTGCAAAGAAAAGCCAATAACTAAGGGCGTTGAGCCTTGGGAAGGCAACATCCCTTGCACCTATCATCAGAGGAAGAAGGAAGTTTCCAAAGGAACCCCATATTCCCACCGCCCACCAGAACTGCATGAGAACTCCGTGGAGGGTAAGAAGCTGATTGTAGTGGTCTTCATCCACATACTGAAGACCCGGCTGGAATAGTTCCAACCTTATACCGAGGGCAGAAAGACCAGCAATAAGGAAGAATATTATGCTGGTAATACCGTACATTACGCCGATTTTCTTGTGGTCTGTGGTAAAGATCCACTCCTTTAGAGTGGCTCCAAACCACGGCTTATGGACGCCTACTACTGCCATTGCCACACCTCCTTAAAAGTTTTTATTTAAAGATACCTTGTTAGCGGAATCCATTGGCTGACCATACCACTTTTCAAACTCTTCTTTGGGAACCACCTTTAGCACAGCCACCATCTTAGAGTGCTTTGTTCCACAATATTCCCTACAGAAGACCCAATACTCTCCGGGCTGGTTGATCTTAAACCACATTTGGCTTATTCTTCCGGGCACCATGTCCTCGGTGGCTTTTGCAGGTTGCACATAAAAGGAATGTATAACGTCTTGAGAAGTAAGAAGGGCCTTTATGGGAACGCCCGCGGGAATGTATGCCTTTGCGGTGTCAGCGATTTTATCAAAGGGAAGGTAGGAGTTCGTCTCTGGGTCTTCATACATGTTAAAGAAGGCAATAACCTGCTTTCCGTTTGGATATTCGAACTGCCAACCCCACATAAAGGCGGTAACCTTTATCTCAAAGGAATCTGCGGGTGCAGTCCTTTGGGTTCTGTAAAAGGCAAAGCTCTGGGTGGCAAGGTATATAACTATTATTACAGGAATTATAGTCCATAGGACTTCTAAGGCCGGGTTTTCTTTAACATGCTGTGCCTCTTCATTGACGCCCTTTCTGTAGCGATACTTGATCAAAAAGTATGCACCAGGAATGAACACAACAAGGTAAATTACCACAGCTATAAACAACCATATGTAATACATGTTGTCCCACAGGTGGGCTGGTTCTGCCACGGGCTGTGCAAAGGAAAAGCCAGCCATCAGTATGGCTAACAAACCAGTGCGCCTCATCTTAACACCTCCTTTCTGGTTTTATAATATATACCCAAAGTAAAGGTGAGCATAACCAAGGACACGCCTAAAATGGCAAAAATTACCATTAGGTCTATTACATACTTGCTCCTTGCGTGGTCGTATCTGTAGCAGGCAAGCAGGGCAAGGTCAATTATGTTGCTTAAGGTAGGTTTTTCCTTTTGGGCATCCGCAAAGGCAAGCCTAAGGTCCCTTTCTGTGGGAAAGGCTCCGTATAAGTATCTGGTGATCTTGCCAGAGGGAGATAGGAAGATGATCGCAGAGGTGTGAATAAAAATTTTGTCTCTTGGCACATAGTAGAACTTGTATCCCGTTGCCTCTGTGAGCCTCTTTATGTCCTCCTTGGACAAAAGTCCCACCAACCAGTTTTCTGGAACCATTCCTCCAAAGTTCTTGTCAATAAAAGCCTTTAGGGTTTCCAAGTTATCCTTCTCATCAAAGGAAAGCACCACAAACCTGTAGTCCGCAAAGCCAGACTTTGAAGCCCTTTGCACATTGCTAACTGTCAGAGGACAGGCGGTTTCACAGGTATAATAGGCAAATATAAGGGCGGTGGGTTTTCCGTCCATGAATTCCTTAAGTCTTTTGGTGCCGTTGAGGGTTAGCACCTCTGCATCGGGAATCTCCTTCCCTAAAAAGAGCTCCTCCTGAATTTTAACCACAGAGACGTCCTGTTCTCCATAGTCGGAGAGCCTATAAGCCATAACAAAGATAGGTAGCAAGAGCAAAAGCAACAACCTCATACTAAGCCACCCACAAGGTATGCACTGCTTGCCACCAAGAGCCACATCAAATCCACAAAGTGCCAGTAAAGGACCGTCGCCCTTATGTAGGTTTGTCCTTTGTGATGGGATATTTGATTAGTCAAAAGTAGCAATATTGCAGCTATTTGCATGAAGACACCCACAAATATGTGGGAGGTGTGAATGCCAGTTAGGGCATAAAAGCCCGTGCCATACATGTTAGAGCTGATGGTAAAACCACCATGCCAAAGGTGGCTCCATTCAAGAATGTGCAAAACTGTAAAGAGTGAGCCTAAGGCTATGGTTATCAGGAAAAAGAGGACAGCAAGGGCTTTTTTTCCACTGTGGGTAGCTTTTTCAGCAAATACAGCGGTTGCACTTGAAGTCCAAAGGATAAGTGTTAGAATAGCGGGCATTGTTAAGTTCATCTCCTTTGGCACCCAGTTTGACCACTGGTCTGCATGGGCAACCCTTGCCATGTAAAAGGCTGCTAACATTGTGCCAAAGATCACCACCTCAGAGATTATGAAGAAGACCATTGCGGGGAATCCTAAACCCTCCTCGTGACCCTTCTTAAAGAACTCGTAAGCCCAACCCGCTAAGGAAAGGATAAAGAGGGCTACTGATACACCACCTAAGACCAGCGCGAGCAACGGCTTTTGCCAAACGAAGTAGGATATGAAGGCTACTGGCAGTAGAAGAGTTGCTATGCCTAATGGTAGAGGCCAATAGCTGTACTCATGCTCTCCGAGGTGATGGTGCGCCTCATGCTGTGCCATCTCAGTCCTCCTTTGCGGTGTAGTAGTATGAATATATTTGAAAAGTCTTTTCTCAAACATGATTTATATCATAAAAACTGCTAAATGTTAAATTTTTCTTAAATTTATAAAGTTTTTCACATTTTTTTCAAACTGCTAAAATAATAATCTCAATGAGTAAGCTCAATCCATCCCAAGAGAGAGTAGTAAGGCACTTTGGTTCTCCCATCATGGTTATTGCGGGTGCAGGTTCTGGGAAAACCAAAACCCTTGCCCACAAGGTGGAGTATCTTCTGAAAGAGCTTTCCATTAGCCCAGACCGCATTCTTGCCCTTACCTTTACTAACAAGGCAGGCAAAGAAATTGCAGAGAGAATAGAGAAGGTAACTGGTATGAGGCTAAAATGGGTGGGCACCTTCCATTCGGTAGCTTTGAGCCTTCTCCGAGAATACGCCAGCTTTATAGACCTTCCCAAAAATTTTTCCGTTTTGGATGAGGAAGAGAAAAACAGGTTTATAAAACAACTTTTCAGAAAAAAGGGAATAGACGCCAAGAGGATTGAAGATTTCAAGGCATATATCTCCAAAAGGAGGGAGGACCTAAAGCCCCCCTCTGACCCACTCTTGGAAGGACTCTTTGAGGAGTACATATACCTTTTGAGAGAAAACGCCCTGCTTGACTTTTCAGACCTTATGTGGGAACTTTTTAGGCTCTGCAAGGTAAGGGACCTAAGGGACCGCTTTGATTACATCTTGGTGGATGAATTCCAGGACACCAATACTATCCAGTATGAGATCGTCAAAAGGTTGAGCGGAGAAAACGTATGCGTGGTGGGAGACCCAAACCAGTGCATCTATGAGTGGCGTTATGCAAGACCAGACAACATGCTAAGGTTCAAAGAAGACTTCAACCCAGAGGTGGTCAAGCTTGAATACAACTACCGTTCTAAAAAGTTCATAATAGAGGTTGCCAACTGTGTGCTCTCAGCCTCTTTGGCAGAGTGGAAGGAGCTTATCCCCCGCTTGATAGCGGTGCGGGATGGGGAAGAAAAGCCCGTTGTTAGAAGATTTTCAAAGCCAGAAGAAGAGGCGAGGTGGGTGGCGGAGGAGATAAAGCATCTAAGCAGTCAATATTCCCTCTCCCAGATAGCGGTGCTCTTTAGGGTTAGCCACCTGATGGATAGCTACGAGAGGGCGCTCTTTAATGCGGGTATTTCCTATAAGGTGGTTGGTGCTGTTAGGTTCTTTGAGAGGGCGGAGGTCAAGGACGCACTGAGCTTTTTGAGGCTACTGGCTAACAGGTCGGACAGGGCGAGCTTTGTTAGGGTTTTGGAGGTTTCTGCGGAGGGAGTAGGAAAGGGAACCATAAACTTCATAGAGAGGTTTTACTCGGGAGACTGGCTGAAGGCAACCACCTTAGCCCTCAAGGAACTGCCCCCTGTAAGGGCAAAAGTTCTTTATAGCCTTCTCTCTAAGCTTTCCAATCTTGCCCACTCTTTGGAAAACTACGCACAGGCTTTTGAGGAGTTTTTACACCAAATAGGTTTCTTTGAGGTATTGAAAGAGAGATACCCGAAGGATTGGATGGAGAGGGAAGAGAATGTGAAGGAGCTCTTGAGATACCTAAGAGAAAAGGCGATAGAAGGATACTCCTTGGAGGAAGTTTTACAGGAGGCAAGTCTGCTAATAGAGAATGAGGAAAAGGGACAGGGAGTAAGGCTAATGACCATTCACGCCAGCAAGGGCTTGGAGTTTTCGGTGGTCTTCATCCCAAGGCTTGAGGAGGGCATCCTACCCCACGAGAAGAGTTTAGAGGACCAGAGAGAATTAGAAGAAGAGAGGAGACTCTTTTATGTAGCCATCACAAGGGCTAAGGACATGCTGTACATGAGCTATGTGAAGGATAAAGAGAGTGCCCCAAGCTGGTTTCTCTCGGACATAGACAAGAGATTTTTGGATCTGTCTGCCTTTAAAAAGGCTACTTCCTTGCCAGAACTTACTCCAAAGGTAGATCTGAGGGCTGGGGAGAGGGTAAGACACAGGGTTTTTGGAGAGGGTGTAGTGGTAAGGGTGGATGGGGCTAAGGCGGTTGTGAATTTTGGCGGAACCCAAAAGAGTATATACATCACTTTTCTTGAGAAGGTATAAAGATGCTTATGCCCGCTATGCCATAGGCACCGTTTTTATAGCAGAGTTTGATCCTATCCCAAGTTATACCACCTAAGGCATAGATGGGAATGCTTACCCTTTTGGCAACATCCTGCAGGTAGAGAAGACCCAAAGGTTTAGCCTCCGGGTGTGAGGAGGTTTCAAAGATAGGGCTGAGGGTTATAAAGTCTGCCCCTTGCTCTTGGGCGTAAAGGGCTGATTCCAAGCTGTGGGCAGAGTATCCTATCAGAAGTTTTGGGGCGATCTCCTTTACCACCTTGGGAGGTATGCCCTTTTCTGGCAGATGCACACCGTCCGCATGAACTGCAAGGGCAACATCCACCCGGTCGTTTATGAACAGGAGGGCGGAGTATTCTATGGTTATTTCCCGCACCCTAAGGGCAAGCTCATAGTACTTCCTTCCGGTAAGCTCCTTTTCTCTTAGCTGGATCATTCGGACGCCCCTGTCAAGGACCTTTCTGAGGGTTTCTTCAAAATTCTCTCCATACCTTTTGGAGTCTGTTATAGCACAAAGGCGTGGCAGTTCCATGTGGTTTAAAATAGTCTTATGGCGGTCATAGAGCAAGTAAAGGCAAGGGAGGTTTTGGACTCAAGGGGAAACCCCACTGTAGAGGTGGAGGTTAGGCTGTCCTCTGGTGCGGTTGGAAGGGCTATAGTGCCAAGCGGTGCATCCACCGGAGAGAGGGAAGCTCTGGAGCTCAGGGACCATGACCCTAAAAGATACTTGGGAAAGGGTGTCTTAAAGGCAGTTGATAATGTGAACGGTATAATTGCCAAAGAGCTTAAGGGTTTGCCCGCTTACAATCAGAGGGAAATAGACAGACTTTTAATAGAGTTAGACGGAACACCCAACAAAAGCAGGTTGGGAGCTAATGCGATCCTTGGGGTTAGCATGGCAATCGCGAGGGCTATGGCAAACCATTTTGGAGTGCCCCTGTACAGATACTTGGGAGGCGTCTTTGGGAACAGACTGCCCGTGCCTTTGATGAACGTGATCAACGGAGGGGTGCACGCGGACAATCCCTTGGACATTCAGGAGTTTATGATCTTGCCCGTATGTGGTGGGAGCTTTTCTGAAGCCCTCCGGGCTGGAGTGGAGGTCTTTCATACACTAAAAAAACTTCTCAAAGAGAAGGGCTACTCTACCAATGTGGGGGACGAGGGAGGCTTTGCCCCCAACCTGGAGAACACAGAAAAAGCCTTGGAGTTTTTAATGAGGGCAATAGAGTCCGCCGGATACAAGCCAGGGGAGGATGTGCTCTTGGCTTTAGACTGTGCGTCCTCTGAATTTTACTACGAGGACGACCTTTACCACATAGAGGGCAAAAAGCTAAAGGTAGATGAACTGGTAGAGTTTTACCTTAAGCTAATTGAAAAATTTCCGATAGTATCCTTGGAGGATCCAATGGCAGAGAACGACTGGGAGGGTTGGAAGTTGATCACTCAAGCGCTCGGCTCTAAGGTGCAGTTGGTGGGAGATGACCTATTTACCACCAACATAAACACCCTGCGGGAAGGCTTTGAAAGGGGCGTTGCCAACGCTATACTCATAAAGCTAAACCAGATAGGCACCCTTTCGGAGACTATGGAAACCATAGCCTTTGCCAAAGAGCATGGCTACAATACGATAATTTCCCATCGGTCTGGAGAGACAGAAGACACCTTTATAGCCCATTTGGCGGTGGCTGTCAACGCAGGGCAGATAAAGACGGGTTCCGCCTCAAGGACCGATAGAGTTGCAAAGTACAATGAACTCTTGCGCATAGAGGAGGACCTTGGATATGCGGGAAGGTTTGGAGGTAAAGAGGAATTCTGGAGGTTCGCGGGCAGATAGATTGGCCCTGCTCTTCTTTCTGCTCATGCTGTTTTTTACGGGATACAATCTGCTCTTTGGAAGATACAACCTTACGGAAATAAAAAAAATGAGGGATAACATGGGGGAATTGGACAAAAAGCTAAAAGCCCTAAAGAGTGAAAACATGAAGTTAGAGGAAGAGATAGAGCTGGCGGAAAAGGACCTGGACTCTCAACTGGAAAAGGTCGCCAGGGAAAAAATGCAACTTCAAAGACCCAAGGAGAGAATTCTTCTGTTTAAGGATTGAGCCTTTTGCATAGATGAAACCTGCTCCCTTTTCCCTTTTCACTTTCTAAGTGAATGCTTAGCCCTTGCTTTTGGGCTATAGCCTTGACTATTGCCAAACCAAGCCCAAAACCTTCTTTCTCCTTGTTCTCCGAATAAAAAGCTTCAAAAACCTTCTCTTTATCCTCAATACCAATACCGCTGTCTTCCACTACGATGCAATCGTCTTTGTAGTAAAGCTTTATGAACCCACCCTTTGGTGTGTATTTATAGGCGTTTTCCAAGAGGTTTGCCAAGGCAAGCTTTAGGTAATCGTAATCACCCTCCCAGAGTGCATCCTCCGAAAGGTATTCCACCCTAAAGACATGGCTTTCCTTTATAAACTCATATTCTTCCTCAAGCTCTACAAACAATTGATTTATGTAAAAAGTTCTATGACTTAATGGCACCTCAGATTGGAGCCTCATCAAAAGCATTAGCTTTTTTATAAGCGTCTCCATCCTGTTGGTTTGTTGGAGAAGTTTTTGTAGCACCGCCTTCAATTCCTCTTCCTTGTAAAAGCCCTCGCTTATAAGCTCAATCTGTCCTTTTATGTATGTTAAAGGTGTGTTTAGGGCATGGGTTATATCCCTCATAAAATTTACCTGCCAAGTTATGACCTCCTTTAATCTATCTACCATATCCTTGTAAGCCTTTTGCAACTGTCCAAGCTCATCCTCTGTTTTTGCTTCCGCCACCTCCACTCCCAAAGGACCCTCCTTAAAGATTCTTTGGGATATGGAAGTAAGATAGTTCAAAGGTTCAAGAAATCTTTTTATAATGGGCGGGACCAAAATTAGGATGAAGATTGACATTATGAACGCGGTAAGCACTACAAACTTTATAAGTTCGTCCTGCACCCTCTGTATATACTTGAGCCTAAAAATTACAATAACCGTGTATTTTTCTCCCACTTTTTTTGTTAAGAAGGCGTAGTTTTCATAGACCCCTCTCTTTTCCTTTAGGAAGACCTCCAACTTTGGTAAATTTACCATCTCCTCTCCAAAGGGTGGCACAAAGCTTATGAGCCTTCCTTCATGATCTACCACCAAAGCGCCTATGTCTTCACTGGCTAAATCCTCCGCTAAAGCGCCTATTATTCTGTCAATGTCTTTGTAAGCCTTTAAGTAAAACTCTACAGTTGGGTTCGCATAGCTTTCCATGTATCCATAGGCGTAGCCTATAAGCACATGCCTGATGGCTAAGAGGGAAACCAGCGTAAAGAGGGCGATGCTTAAAAGATAAAGGGATATAAAAAGTAGTAAGAGCTTTTTGTTAAGAGACATCCTCTACGCTTAGCTTATAGCCGTATCCTCTTACAGTTTGTATTAACTTTGCCGGTTTGTCTCCAAGCTTACTTCTAAGGTTCTTTATATACACATCTACTATGTTTGAGCCCTCTTCGTGGGAATATCCCCAAACCTTTCTGTATATCTCTTCTCTGCTAACTACCCTTCCTGCTTCTTGAGAAAGTAGCTTCAGCACTTCAAACTCCCTTTTTGTTAGGTTTATTTTCTTACCTTTGTATATGACCTCATGGGATGCTAAATTTACAACAAGATCTCCCACCCTTATTATATCCTCTGTCCTTTTGTATCTTCTCATAACCGCTTGGATCCTTGCAAGCAATTCTTTAAAAGAGAAGGGCTTTGTGATGTAATCGTCCGCTCCCGCTTGGAGGACTTCTACCTTGTCTTCTATCTGCCCTCGGGCGGTAATTACCAAAATAGGTATGTCTTTGCTTTCCCTTACCTTTTTGCATATTTTTATGCCATCAAACCTCGGTAGCATCAGGTCAAGAAGTAAAAGGTCGTAGTCCTTTTCTGAGAGATTTTTCAAAGCCAAAAAACCATCCTGCACCCAATCTACCTCATAGCCCTCCACACTTAAAGCTTTTTTTATCATATCCCCCAACTCTTTGTCGTCCTCAACTAACAGCACCCTCATTCCAGAACCTTGCATATTCCTCTATTTCCAAAACTTTAAAGACGTCCCTGTAAGGATGGAGAGAGTTTTCTAATTCCTCCTCCAGCTTCTTTTTACCCAGTATTTTGTATCCTACATCTAATAAGAAAGAAAGAAAACCCAAAACCTCTTCTCTTCTACCTTTTGGATCAGTTCTAAAATATATGCTACCCTCAGCTATTTTGAAAAAATCAGAGGAGGACAGATAATAGAGTATGCTTTGCAACATTTGATTGCTGTGTCTAAGGATAACACCGTAAACCACATTTATCAAAAGAAGATGCATGACCTCTAGAAAGTTTTCCATCTGCTCATAGGGAATAAGATCCACCAAGAAATCATCTCTGTAAGGCTCTGCCTTATATATTTTTAACTGCTCCCCCTCTAGCAAAGAAGCTAATAACCCTCCCCTTTCATAGGCAAAATACATACGTTCGCCTGATTTTTGAAGCACAAGCAATCCACTAAATCCATCTTTTACTATTCCTATGAACACCTTACCCAACTCTATAAAGTTATGCAAAAGACTGGATATAAGCTTTCTTTTTGAATGCTTTAGAATAAACTTATTAAGAATTTCCTCAGGCATACTTACCACATCTATAACAGAACCTGCCTGAGGAGTTAGGATAAAATCAAAAAAATCAAAACTGTATGGATAAAGGGCTACCGCCTTTCCCCTTCTGAAATACAATTCGTAATTATCAGAAGCCCCACGTATACTTATAAAACCCGTAAACTTGCTCATCTGTAAGCTCTCAAGTATAGAAAACATATTCACATTTTTAATATTCACATCTTTGACTATATAATCTACTTCATAAGCTCTTTTACCCACCTCTGGCGTGGAAAACTGCCCTATATCCAAAAAGCCGGCACGAAGAAGTTCTTGAAGCTTTCTTGTTTCCGATATTAACGTCTCGGTGGAAGTGAGAATAACAGAGATAAAGGTCCTACCATCATAATTCTGCATATTTTCAAAAGGCTTTAGCACTCTAATGGTGGCATAGGGTGTTATGATCAAATTGAGAAGTGATTTGAACTCCTGATGGGCAAGCTGAAGCTGTAAAATAAGTTCTTCTGCAGATATGGGTTCTTCCAACCTAAAGTGGTATTCCCTTTCTGGAGCTTTTTTAAAGGAGAACAGGGCATTTGGATTGTCAAGCATGCTAAACAGACTGTATAGCAAAAGGGACACTTTATTTATTTCTTCGGCTTTTAACCCTTCAGTGTCAGTATAAAAGCCTTTGATAAAACCGTTTTCAATATAAAGTTCTATTGATCTGCCTTCCAGATATATTTCGAGCACTCCCTGTTTGTTAAATAGAAGACCGTTTATAAGATCCACAAAATCTTGTTGAGAACTCAGATATCCGGATATCATCCTATCATACGCTCCAACTTTGATAGTAAGAGCCCTTCCAGCAAGTTAAAAGTTTCTAAAACTCCTTCTCCCTTTATTGCAATTGCGCAGACGGATGGTAGCCTGTCTTTGTTTATTTTCTCCTCCAGCACTTCAAAAGGCAAGGCATTTGGCATATCCATTTTGTTGTATTGTATAACCACGGGCACCTCTTCGTATCTCTTGCCTACCTTGGCAAGGTCTTCCTTGAGTAAATTGAAAAACTCTATGTTCTCGCTTAACCTATGTTCCTGTGCATCCGCTACAAACACAACACCATCCACACCCTTTAGAACGGTAACCCTTATATCCTTGTATATTTCCTGACCGGGTATAGTGTAAAGGGCAAAGCTCGCGATCATATCGCCCACCTTTACCGTTTTTGTGGAGAAGTCAAAGACCAATGTCCTATCACCTTTTGTGTCTATCTTCATAAGCTTTAGCCCGCTTAGGGCTGAGAGGCTCTCAAGGTTAGTGGTTTTGCCAGACATTGTTGGACCATAATAGACAACCTTTAATCTTATGACCTTTTTAGCCACATCCACAATCATTTTTCCCCTCCTAAAATTGTTGGTTATAATATTAAACGAAACGTCGGGTGAGAAATTACCCCCATATTTGAGACTTTCTGAAAAAGCTATAGCCTATAGCGTAGCCATAAAGGTAAGCAAGTAAGGTAATCC
>DAIUER010000008.1:0-13125 GCA_036845005.1 Thermocrinis sp. | reverse complement strand
AAGGCTATTGTATTTATCTCCTTTTCAAAACCACTAAATACTCTTTATCCATTCTCTGGTCTTCTATTCCTGTGGCAGGGTTCTTTTCGGTAGAAAACATAACCCTTGATACGATCTTGTCTATGTAAGTTTTTTCATGCACCCAATCCCCTTTGCCTTCCATGTGCTGGATGACGACCTGATGTATTGGGACCTTCTGCCCTCTTATTTTTGCCGGTCCCACAAAGATAAACATATAATCCAACACTTTCTTGGACAGTCTTTCAAATACAGAAAGAATCGCAAAAAAGTAATTGTCATAAAGTTCAAGCAAATGTTTTTCCTCAATAAGTGTTCTGTAAGTATGGTATGTGTTAGAGAAAACTTCAACTTTTGGAACATCTCTGTATGGAATTTCTTTCTTTGCCAAGCTACGGATATAGTCCTCCTTAAAGCCTAGCCAAAAAAGTTCTAACTTTGTAGTCCTTATGTACTCCTGAGCTTGCAAGTAGGGTGGAGAAGTTATTAGAATATTCACAGGTTCCTCTAGGTCCTCCTCCAGAACATCAACACCTGCTTGGACTTTGCAATGGACCTTTTTGGGGTTCAGGCTTTGATACTCCTTTAGCCTTTGCTCCAGATTTCCGAGTTCCTTTTCAAGTAGGCTATAAAACAGTTCTTTGTAATCTTCCTTTAACAGCCTTTCAACCTTCTCTTTGGCATATTTTGATTTATACAGTTTATGAACCTTCTCATCCGCATAAGAGAAATATTTTGTAAGCTTTAGAAGTGGAATTAGTAGAAGCTTTTTAGTGTATTCGTCCGCAGCCTGATGGTAAAAGCCCCAAGCCTTAGAGAGAAGTGAAATAAACTCCACTGGATGCCAGTATTCAAGGTTAGACCAGTCTGGAATAAACTCTTGAGGGTGGGCTTTGATTTTATCAACCAAGCTTTTGTCTAAAGGTTTAGGTTCTATCTCACAAAGGGAGTGAAAGTATTCAAGCAGTGGGTTTAAGTCCCAAAGTTCATACTCAAGTCCGTACACCCTTGCGGTATAGCCCACCGTTCCAAACCCTGCAAACGGGTCAAAAACCTTCATGCCTCTTTTAGCATAGTTTTCCATCACAAAGGCGGGCACCTGTGGGATGAACTTTGCGGGATACTTGTAAAGTGAAAAAAACCCAAAGTTAGAACTTGGGATTTTTAAAACCGCTTTTCGGAGAAGGATTTCGTGTTCCAAAGCCTTTGATCCAGCTAACAGTTTTCCCAACATTTGGTAGAGATTTTAAACCTCAGACCAAGCCCGTTTCAAATAGTTTTCTACTACCCTTAAAAAGGCTTGCCCAAGCTGAGAAACTTCTGATACCCTTATGCCAGTGCCCTCAAAGTATTCTTCTATATAGTTTTTCTCTTTACCCACGCCTATGCCCACTACGGGAAACTTTCCCTTAACTTCCCTCACAAGGGACCTCAGGGCTTCCCCCTTTAGTCCCCTTGTAGGCTCTCCGTCCGAGAAGGCTATGAGCACACCCCTAAGATGGTTCTTTTTGCAGAATAGCTCCAACTCCTCCGAGCCTTGAAGGATCGCCTTTTCTAAGTTGGTGCCACCACCCAGAAGGTTTGGAAGGTTCAAGAGCTTGGATTTGACCTGTTTGTAATCCTCGTCAAAGAACTTTAGGCTAAAAACATCCTCGCTAAAGGCGGATATGGAAAAGGGCATGTTTAAGGCGTTCAGCGTTTCACAAAAGAGCAAAAGTGCCCTTAGGGCGTTTATGGCTTTGTTTTCCCTCTTCATAGAGGAAGAAAGGTCTATTAGAAGCTTAAAGGCGAGCTTTTTTTCCTGTGGCACCTCCCTTCTCATAAAAAACTTCCCCCTCTTTATGGGCACCTCCCTTTGAATTCTCTTGTAATCTATCCTCTTGCCGATGGCATAAGAGGATTGCCAACCCTCTTCCTCCTTTGGCAAGAACCTCTCAAACCTTCTTCTAAAGGCATCCACATAGATCCTTACATCCTTCAGAAGCCTACTGTAAGTTTTGAATTCCTCCTCGCTTAAGCCGTGTTCTTTCATGTATCTTTTATCTCTATCGGATAACTCTCCGTAGTTTTTGCCCTTGAACTTTCCCTCCAAAGCACTGCTCAGATCCCAAGGCTTTATCAAAAACAGCAAAAAGCCTTTGTGCTCTAAATCTGTCTCCAGGGTTTTAGGCAAAAAGTTTGTTATGAACCTCAGGTCTCTTTCCACCATGTCTAAGTAGGACATCTGTTTTATGTAATCCCTCATCCACTCAGGGAGGTTCTTAAGATGGGCAAGCACCTTTTCCCTTATATCTTCAGGGATCTCCTCAGCCCTTAGTTCTTTGCTATTTTGAACCACCGTCTGCAAACCTTCAGGAAGCTTTCTCAAAATATCGGTCATAATCCTACCCTTGTGGGCGTCCTTTCTTACCCTTCCCCTTGCCTCTTCCAAGAGGAGGTCTATGTAGTTCAATGTTTGGGCTTGCTCAACGTATGCCCTGTATCTGCCAAAGATTTCACCCATAAGCACTTCGTAGGCGTCCTTGCTTTTGCTCTGTAAATACTGCTGAAGGCTCCTGTAAAGTTCCCTTGAAAGCCCAGAGGAGCCAAGCCAAGCTCTCGCAAACTCCACCGCAAAGCCCTGATGTGGATACAGATCCTTTAAGTTCTTTAAGACCTCCTCCCACCTTTGCTTTAGGGCTACATCCGAGGAAGGATGGGTCCTTAGGATCTCCTCATCCACCCTCAAAGACTCCAAAAGGGAATATAGCACCAAAAAGACAGTGGGTGGATAGCCAAACTTGAACACCTCCCTTTGCCCCAACCTCCACAGAAAGAGGTCCGTGTGTAAAAGATAGTATATTTCGTGCCTTACTGAGTTTATTGCATAATCTTCGCTCCTCTTGGAAAGCTCCAACGCATAAAAGACTACACCCTTTGGCACCTTTGCAATGGGAGGGATCTCCTCAAGCTCTCCCCTTGCCCACATCTCCAAGAGTGGAACATAAACAGGGTCATAGCCTGCCCCCCAGCCTTCATAAGAGGGTTCCACCATTATGCCCGTTTCCTTCTCCAAAAGGCTGGCAATAGCTTTCCACCTATCCTTCATCCAACTCTAAAAATATAAGCAAACCCCAAACTGAGAAAAGTTTTTCTTTCTTTTGGTGTCCAACATAAACTTAAAGAGCCTTGATTCAGAGCCTTTATAAAGTTCAAAGGTTTTCAAAGGTGTACAGCGGTCAAAAGAACCAAGCTCAAAGATCACTATTGAACCCTTCTCGGGCGCTTGGTCCCTTATGATCTTCCTCTTTGCATAAAAAGGTAGATTATGGTTAAAGTGTCCCAACTGATAGGTTTTTAGCTCGCCCTTTGGGTCCAGCCCCATTATAAAACTTCCCAGTTCTCTGTAGTGCCTATGCCCTTCTAAGTAAGGAAGGACAGCCCCTAAAAGGAAAAGGTAAAAGGCTACCGCGCCAAACAGAGGTGCGAGCTTTCTTTCAAAGAGTAGTGCCAAAGGAGGCACCAAGGAGAGCAAAGCCCAACCCTTGGCAAGGTCAAAGTAAAATACACCCAAAAGGATCACCAACGAAAAGAGAGAACACACAAATACAGCCCAGAACCTTTTTAACCTTTCCCAGGGACCTTCCATCAAAAAGTGGGCGGTAATTATTGCCATGGCAGGATAGGCAGGCATCACATAAACGGGAATTTTTTGCTTTATCAGACTAAAGACCAGAAAGAAAGAAATGGTCCAAACAACTGCAAACCTCAACTCCCTTCTTGAAAAAGCCCAAAGCAATGCAGGGAAGAACAGCACAGAGTAGGGTAAAAAGCTAATTAGTGTATCTAAAAGATAGAAATAGATAGGGTCTTCCCCCGTGTACACTCTTTTAAAGTTTTCTGAAACAAAGACATTCAAAAATTGGCTCCCATTAACCAGAGCTTGGTATGTGTGCCACCAAAGGCCCAAAAGTAGGGCAAAGGGCGTTAAAAGATAATACTTTTTGTTCAGAATTTCTTTCCTGTCCTCCAAAAGAAGGAAAATAAAAATAATCAACGCTGGCATTACAAAGGCTACTGGACCCTTTACCAGCATGCCAAGGGAAGAAGAGAGAAAAGCAAGGACCAAAAGGGCTGTGTTTTTTGTTCTGTAATAGCCATACCAGAGGGTCAGAGTAAGGGCAGCAAAGAAGGCTAAGGGCACCTCCGGAGATGCGTAATGGGCGTTGGCAAAAAACTGTAAAGAGAGAACCATAACAAGAAAGGAAAGCAGGGCAGTTTTAAGGTTTTTTGTTGAGAGCCACGCCAAAATTCCAGACAAAAGCCCAGTGCCAAGCCCCAAAAGGGCGTGAAAGAACCTCAGGGCAAACTCATTGACACCAAAGATATAAAAGCCCAAGCTAACCAACCAGTAGGTCAAAGGAGGCTTTTCTAACCTCAGCTCCCCGTTGTATATAGGCGTTATAAAGTCCTTTGTTTCTAACATACGCCTGCTTGCGTCCGCATAAAAGGCTTCGTTGGGTTGCCAAACCTGAAAGGCACCAAGGTTGAAAAAGTAAATCAAAAGGGAGAGAATAACCAAGAGGTAAACAGCCATCCTATATATCATAAACCTAAACTTCCCTTAAAATTTACTCTTGCAGATGGGCTTTTTAGATAGGTTTAAGAAAAAGGAGCAGGAGAAGGAAACACTATGGACCAAATGTCCCTACTGCAAGTCCATACTCTATGTGCCAGAGCTAAAGGAGAACCTAAACGTTTGTCCCAAGTGCAACTATCACTTTCCCATGGGTTCAATGGAACGGATCAAATCCTTACTCACCGACTATTCCGTGCTCTTTGAAAACATTCTTCCTGCGGACCCACTGAACTTTAAAGACAGCAAACCATACAAAGAAAGGCTCAGCCAAGCCCAAAAGGAAACAAACCTTACAGAGGCTATTGTGGTCGCCCGTGGAAGGCTAAAGGATATAGAGCTAATCCTCTGTGTGATGGATTTTAACTTTATAGGTGGCAGTATGGGCTCGGTGGTGGGCGAAAGGTTCTACAGGGCATGTACGCTAAGCGCAGAGCAAAAGATACCCCTTTTTGCGGTTATAACCTCTGGCGGTGCAAGGATGCAGGAAGGCATACTCTCCCTTATGCAGATGGCAAAGACCTCCATCGGAGTGGGCTTTTTGAAGGAAAGGAGAGTACCCTACATAACCCTGCTAACAAATCCCACCATGGGTGGAGTATCTGCCAGCTTTGCCTTTCTTGGAGATATTATGATGGCAGAGCCGGGTGCCTTAATAGGCTTTGCGGGACCCCGGGTAATAGAGCAGACCATAAAACAACAGCTTCCAGAGGGTTTTCAGACCGCGGAATTTTTGCTTGAAAAGGGTATGATAGACATGATCGTGCATAGAAAGGATATAAAAGATACAGTCTATAAACTCCTTAAGATAGCCACCTACAGGAGAGGATGCCATGCTGTATGAAGAAGAGCATCCCTTTGCCATAGCCTACCGGTTGGTGGAGGAAGGGAAGTTGGACCCTTGGAATGTGGATATAGCACAGCTTGCAAACCTGTACATTCAAGAAATAAGAAAAATGGAACTTCTTGACCTAAGGGTCCCCGCAAGGGCACTCTCTGCGGCGGTCTTTCTGCTAAAAAAACAGGTGGAAGTTCTCTTTCCAGAACCCAAAAAGAGGAGGGAGAGAAAATACACCCTGGAAGAAATCGTCCAAATGTTTGAGGAGGAATCTGGAGAGTCAGCACAGCAGAAAAACCAAACCAACACCAATGGAATTGTGGAGGAACATATAAAAACCATAAAAAGAAAGCTACAGGCTTACAAGAAGGAAGTAAAGAAAAAGGGAGGAGCAATACCCATACATGTATCTAAGTTTGAAAACGCCCTGAGAGAGATTGAAGAACTAATAATGAGAGGCATCAGGAGATTTTCCTTTTTGGGCTTTGTGGCAAGCAGAAATCCGGTTCCCTATCTTATGGGTCTGATGGTCTTATACCAAGAGGGCAGAGTAAATGCCTACCAAAGAGAACCATATTCAGACATTGAGGTGGAGGTGATATGAAACACAAGAAAATTACTGCCGACGTTTTTTCTTCGGTTAGCATGCATTACGACACTTTTTTGAACCTTATAACCTTTAGAAGGATCAAGGACTGGCAGAGGGCAATGTTGAAGGAAGTTGAAGGAGCAAAGACCCTTTTGGATGTGGGCACGGGAACGGGAGAGGTGCTTTTGCAAGCAGACCCTCAAGCCCTGAGGGTAGGTATTGACCTTTCCTTAGGTATGTTAAAGGTTGCACACAAAAAGTGCCCCAATTGCGGTTTTGTTCTTGCAGATGCGGAAAACATGCCCTTTAAAACCTCATCCTTTGACGCCATTACCCTATCTTTGGTATACAGACATCTCTACAACAGGGATCAGTTTTTGAAGGAAGCCCAAAGGGTTCTAAAGCCCGGAGGAAGATTGGCAATTCTTGATATAAACAAGTTTTGGCTCACTCCTCTCTTGGTCTTTTTCATGAAGTTTCCCATAAAACCTTTGGGTCTCATACTCTTTGGCAGGGATAAGTGGGAATTTTTTATACACTCATTAGAAAACAGTTTGAGTGAAGAAGAGCTAAAAAAGGAGCTTGAATCCAACGGGTTTAAAGTGACAAAAACACAAAAAAGGCTGTTTGGTATAGTCTATATCGTCTCCGCCCAAAGGATTTAGGCTATTGGAATAACACTGACCAACTTTTTATTCTTTCTTGTTTCGAACTTTACCACGCCGTCCACCAAAGCAAACAGGGTAAAGTCAGAACCAATGCCTACATTCTTGCCCGGATATACTTTAGTGCCTCTTTGCCTTACCAGTATGTTTCCTGCGCGAACTATCTGCCCATCAAACCTCTTTACACCTAACCTTTTCGAACGACTATCTCTACCGTTTTTTGTTGAGCCACCGCTTGCCTTGGATGCCATCTTTCACACCTCCTGTATTTCTTTTATTATAATCTCCGTGTAGGGCTGTCTGTGTCCTCTCCACCTCTTGTAATTTTTCTTAGCCCTAAATTTAAAGACAATAACCTTTCTGTGCTTTCCTTGACGCAGAACTTCCGCTATAACCCTTCCCTTTTGAAGGACTACCTCTCCGTTTTCCTTTCCTATTAAAATAGGCTTATACTCCACAAGCTCTCCTTGATTTAGGTTTAGCTTTTCAACCTTTAACCTGTCGCCGGGGCTTACCCTATACTGCTTTCCTCCTGCCTCTATAATAGCATACATATCCATTCCTCCAATTTTAAAAGGGGGCTATGCCCCCACAGGTTTTAATGCTTACTTCTTTTCGCCTGCAAGTTATTGTTGTTGCTGTTCGCCAGCAGGTTGTTGTTCACCAGCAGGTTGCTCTTGCTCACCAGCAGGTTGTTGTTGCTCTTCAGCAGGTTGTTGCTGTTCAGCGGGCTGTTGCTCTCCTGCAGGCTGTTCCGCTGGCTTTTGCTGGCAGGACACTGCCAACAGAGCTATGCTTGCCACTCCAAGTAGCAATAACTTTCTCATCTCATCTACCTCCTAAGAAGTTTTGTTCTTATTATATATTAATACTAAATAGGCTGTCAAGTTTTTTTATAAACTAACTCGCCAATGATACAATACTTGGAGCAAAAGCACGGAGGATAAAGACATGCTGGTTTATGTTTTTGAAACCAAGGAATGGGAAAGAAGGTATCTTACAGAAGTAGTAAAGGACATTGAACTGAAATTTTTGGAAGACAGGCTTAACAAGGATACAGTGCATAAATATAAGGATGCGGAAGCGGTGATCGTGTTTGTAGATTCACGAGTGGACAGGGAGGTTATAGACCAACTTCCAAAGCTAAAGCTTATTATTACAAGGAGCACGGGCTATGACCATATAGATGTAAGGTATGCAATGGATAGGGGCATTGTAGTTTGTAATGTGCCCGATTATGCATCCATCACAGTGGCAGAATACACAATAACCCTTATGCTTACCCTCTCAAGAAGACTGAAAGAGACGGTGCAGAGAACTTCAAGGGGAATTTTTTCTCGGGAGGGGTTATCTGGCTTTGACCTTTCTGGTAAAACCTTAGGAGTTATTGGGACCGGTAAGATAGGGAAGTATGTTATAAAGCTTGCCCATGCCTTTGACATGAGGATCTTTGCCTACGACTTTGTAGAGGATAAAAGCTTGGTAAAAAACTATCATGTGGAGTATGTGGAGCTTGAGAGGCTTTTGAAGGAATCAGACATAATAACCATCCATGTGCCATACACTCCTCAAACCCATCACCTTATAAATGCGAGTAATATAGACCTTCTTAAACCCACCGCTATGCTAATAAACACCGCCAGGGGTCCTGTGGTGGAAACAAAAGCTTTGGTGAAGGCTATGAAGGAGGAGAAATTGCTTGGGGGCGTTGCCTTGGATGTTTTTGAAGGAGAGGAAGCCCTCATAGAGGATGCCTATCTGGATAGAAGTTTTTCTTCAGATATGCTGCAAAATTCTCTCTTGGTTTCCTATCTTGCTAAGCAAGAAAGAGTCATAATCACACCGCATAACGCATACAACACTAGGGATGCCCTCTTTAGAATGCTCAGCACTGTGGTAGAAAACCTAAGGGCTTTTTTGGAAGGGAAACCCAAGAATGTGGTCCATGATCATTGAAGGATTTTTTCCAGCTTTTCTGAATTTCTCGCTTAAGTTTTTTAGGATATAATTATACTACAATGCCCGCAAGAATTCGCTATGAGGATAGAAACCCTGAGCCTCTGCTGGTGCCCCAGGAGAGGGTAAAGACCTTTAGGGAGTACGCCCTTGGGTATTCGGTCTCTCTTGCCTTGGACGAGGCAAACAGATGTCTGCTATGCAAGGATGCGGACCAAAGGTGCATAAAGGCTTGTCCCGCTGGTATTGATATACCGGGATTTATAAAGAAGCTCTCGGAAGGGGACCTCTTTGGTGCCTACAGGGTTATCGTGCAGTCTAATCCCTTTCCCTCTGTGTGTGGTAGGGTGTGCCCCCAGGAGAGGCAGTGTGAGGGCTCTTGCATACTGCATTACGACACAGTAAGAAACAGAAAAAACAAAGGCTTGCCCGTTAGCATAGGAACTCTAGAGAAATTTGTGGGGGACTTTGTGCGTATATCGGGCGTTCAGTTGGAACAAAGGGCAAAACCTACCGGAAGGCAGGTTGCGGTAGTGGGTGCGGGTCCCAGTGGTTTAGCCTGTGCCTACGAACTTTGCATGCTTGGACACAGCGTGGATGTTTATGAAGCCCTTCCAAAGGCTGGTGGAGTTATGACTTATGGCATACCTACCGCCAGGTTGGACAGGAGTATATTAGATTGGGAAGTGGAAAGGCTCAAAAGACTTGGGGTGCGTTTCTTTTTTGGATGGGCAGTGGGCAGGACTGTTAAGTTGGAGGAGCTTTTGGAAAAATACGATGCGGTGTTTTTTGGGAGTTGGTGCGGGAAGGGGAAGTCTTGGCATAAAGGGAGACCACCTAAAGGGTGTCTATTCTGCCATTGAGGTCTTAACTCGGGTGGGTCTGCTAAAGGCGAACGAGTTTCCTCACTCTGCCACGCCGGTGGAACTTGGTAAGCGCACTGCCATAATAGGTGGAGGCTTTACTGCGGTAGATTGTGCCATAACCGCCCTAAGGCTTGGGGTAGAGACTCACGTGCTATACAGAAGAACACGGGAGACATCCTCCGCAAGGGATGAAGAGTGGGACCATATAGCGGAGGAGGGTGCCATTTTGCATTGGCTTACTCAACCGGTGGAAATTTTAGGCGATGAAGAGGGAAGGGTAGTGGGTGTTAAGTGTATAAAGATGAGACTTGGAGAACCAGACGAGAGCGGAAGACCAAAACCAGAACCCATTCCGGACTCCGAACATATAATAGAATGCGATTCGGTGATCTTTGCCATAGGGCAAAAGGCAAACCCAGTAGCCTACGGAGAGGTTAAGGGCTTGGAGCTAACTCCTTGGGGCACCGTCAAAGTGGATGAAGAGTTTAGAACCAGCATAGAAGGTCTCTTTGCGGGCGGGGATGTGGTGAATGGGGGAGACACGGTGGTGAGGGCAATAGCCCATGGTAAAAAAGCTGCAAAATCTATACACAGATACCTTATGGAGGTGAAGAGATGAAAAAGGCAGCCGTAATTCTTGCAGTGGTTTTGGCGGGCTTTTTTGTATTCAGGGCTTGCGGGACAAGCCCAGAGGAAGCCTCAGAGGGCACAGTAAAGGAGTTTATCTCTGCAATAAAGGACGGTGATGGCAAAGAAGCGGTAAAGCTACTCTATCCACCCTTCAGGGATGCCCTCGTGCAGGATGTAAAACTGCCCCTGCAACTTACAGAAATGAAACCCTCCGAGATGCTTGCCTGTGTTTTGAGTTCCATGGGAGAAAACATTAAAAAGGTTAAAGTCTTGGATGTCAAAGCCATAGACGATAAGCATGGAGAGGTTATAGTCAAGGTAATAGACAAAAACGGGATGGAAAAGATATTGGCTTTTATCACCATAAAAGACGAGAAAAGGTGGAAGATCGCCAGCATATCCAATGTTAAATGAAAGTCCTTCTGTGGCAAACTGCCTACTTGGGGGATGTGGTCCTTGCCACATCCCTTCTTAGAATTCTAACAAAAAGGTTTCAAAAGGTCGGCTTTGTAGGCAGACCCTTCATAAAGGAGCTGTTAAAGGGATACGATGTGGAGCTTATCCCATTCAACAAAGGATTTTTTGAGTCCTTCAGGATAAGAAAGACTGTAAGATCATATGATGCAGTTCTTTCTGTCCACAGGTCTATGCGAACAGCCCTCATTCTTTACTTCTCTGGCATACCCTTAAGGGTAGGTTTTGATAAATCTGAGCTTGCCTTTTTGTACACCCACACAGTTCCCCACCGGTGGGGCATGCATGAGGTAGAAAGAAACGCACAGCTTTTGAAACCTTTGGGTATTGTCCCAGAAGCGGAAGAACTCTATCCAAAGCTTTTTGTGGAAGAGGAGGAGGTTAAAAGCGTAATAGGAAAATTCCAACTTCCTGAGGAGTACGTAGTGTTATCGCCCTTTTCTAATTTTTTGCTAAAGGAGTGGCATATAGACAATTGGTTAGGATTGGCTAAGGAAATAGGAAAGAAGGTAGTAGTGGTAGGCACGGGAAAGGATATGGAAAGGGCAAAGGTTTTTGATGCATACGCTATAAATTTGGTGGGTAAAACTTCTTTGAGGGAGCTTATGGCGGTTATTTCAAGGGCAAAGCTTGTGATCTCCTGCGATTCCTCTCCTGTGCATATAGCCAACGCTTTAGATGTGCCAGCTATAACCATCTACACATCCACCTCTCCTGTTTATGGCTTTTATCCCCTAAAGGGTGCATACCTTACTCCAGAGCTTGCCTGTTCTCCCTGTTCGCCCAATCCAAAAAAGTGCAAGACAGGAACCTACGATTGCGTGAGGTCGGTAAGCGTGGAGAGGGTCCTTTCCCTCTGCCAAACCCTTATCACAGACTGAGCCAAGCCTATCATTATCAAAGACGCAGAAAGGTTTGAAGTTCCGTAGCTAACAAAGGGTAGGGCTATACCCTTAGGTGGCAAAAGGTTGGGTGCCATAGCCAAATTCCACAGAAAGGCGAGGGAAAAGTTCATGGCTACACTGAAGAGCAAGAGCTTTCCGAAGGGTTCATCCACCTTAATGGAATAGTAAAACAGCCTGCCCACCAGCAGGGCATAGAGCAAAACCACCATCATCACACCCAAAAAGCCCATCTCTTCTCCGATGATGGAGATAATATAGTCTGTGTCTGCCTCGGGCAGTGCACCCATTTTTTGAATACCTTTACCTATACCCACTCCAAAGGGACCACCCTTAGCAAGGGCGTAAAGGGACTGTATGATTTGATAACCAGTATCCTCCGCGTCCGCAAAAGGGTCAATCCACGCAGACAGCCTCTCGTACACATAACTCTCTCTTAGTAAAAAGAAGCTAAAAAAGCCCACGAGGGTAATGGCAGGAATATAAAGCTTGTAGGGAATTCCACCCACATACATAAGGCTAAAGGAAAGAAGGAGAATAAACAAAGCACCACCTTTGTCCGGCTGTAAAACTAAAAAAATGGCGTGCAAAAGGATTATAAAAAAAGCCCAAGAGAAGGTCTTTATGCTTCTCAAAGACCCCTTGCTAACTATGTAGTAAGACAGAAAGATGATTATTGCTATCTTTGCAAACTCCAAAGGTTGCACACTGCCACCAAAAAGCCACCGTTCTACTGCCTTGCCAGAAGCTGCTTTTTTTACAAGAACGATGAATAAGGAGATCAAAGAAACTCCCACCAAAAGATATACCCATTTTCCTTTAAACAATCTCTTGTAATCAATTTTAGCAATGTAAAAGGAAAACAAAAGTCCTGCAAAAAAGACTACAAGCTGTAAGACCGGTCTTTTCAGTGTTTGAACGTCAAACTCCGAAGCGGAAAGCACGTTGGCGCTTATTATGGCAGTCTCTCCCATCAAAAAAAGCAAAACAATTGAGTAAAGGATCAATCTATCGGGCATCACTTAGTATTTTATATAGGTTTGAAAGGTAGCATTTCTTAACCTGCTTTGCAAAATCTTGCAGGTTAAAGTCTGGATAAGCAAATATTCCCTCTAAAACCTTCTTTGCTATCACCACCGCTTCCTGAGGGCTTGCCACATTAAAACCTAAATTCTTTGAAAGGATAAACTCCTCCAAATCCTTTACCTTGTGGGTGTGGGGACCAAACAGGACAAACTTTCTGTAATAGACGGGTTCCAAAAGGTTGTGCCCTCCCACACCCTCGGCAAAGGTGCCACCCACCAAGGCTAAGTCTCCAAGGGCATAAAGATAAAAAAGCTCACCCAAGCTATCCACTACAATAACCTGACAGTCTTCTCTGCTTTCACTCTTTAAACAGGGTTTGAATTCCTTAAGCCCTTTCATAAACACATCCACCTTTGATACATGCCTTGGCACCACTACCAGATTGACTTGACCTATCTCCTTTAAAAGCCTTCTGTAAAACTCCTTCAAAAAAGGAAGTTCCTGCGGATGGAAGCTACCCGCCACTACTGTTTTTCCCTCTCGTAG
>DAIUER010000007.1:0-16110 GCA_036845005.1 Thermocrinis sp. | reverse complement strand
AGGGTCTTGGATGCACTCGGGCGGGTGTGATAGAGACCACTTTTAAAGAGGAAACAGAAACGGACCTCTTTGGGGAGCAGATGGTTCTGTGTGGTGGTGCAACCGCCTTAATAAAGGCGGGCTTTGAAACCCTCGTGGAGGCAGGCTACCAGCCGGAGGTTGCCTACTTTGAATGTTTGCACGAGCTAAAACTGATAGTAGATTTAATATACCAATACGGTATAGCGGGCATGAGATATTCCATTTCAGACACCGCCAAGTATGGGGACCTCACACGAGGTGAGAGAATTTACAAGGTAGTTAAGCCCTTGATGAGGGAAGCCCTTGAGGAAATCCAAAAAGGCGAGTTTGCAAGGGAGTGGGTCCTTGAAAATCAAGCGGGAAGACCCGTCTTTCATGCCCTCCTTGAGAGGGATAGGCATCACCTTATAGAAAAGGTAGGGGAAGAACTTAGGAAGATGATGCCCTGGATCACAGGCAAGGAGTTAAAATGAACCTGACTAAAAGGAGGGAAGTGTTAAAAAAGTTCTACACGCCCTTGGGAGTTGCCCTCTACAGGCTACACTTTCCTCCTAACTTTATAACCTTGCTGTCTGTTATAACGGGCATGCTCTCTGCTTACTTTTTCTGGCATGGCAAACTTTTAACTGCGGTGGGGTTTTTGCTGCTCTCTGGGCTTTTGGACCTTATGGATGGTGTGGTGGCAAGGCTCTCCGAAAGGGCTTCCAAGTTTGGCGCGGTTTTTGATTGGTTGGCGGACAAGTGGGTGGATGGCTTTGTGCTCGGCACTGTAGGATACCTATACGCGGGTCCCTTCACAGCCATGCTGGCAATTACCGCATCTATGCTACACTCGTTCATAAAGCCGGTGGTCTATTCGGAAATAGGCTTTAGTGCAAGGGTCAAGGGAAAGATCCAGGACCCTTTGGAGGGGGTCGGCTTCTTTGGAAGACCCGAAACCCACCTTACCTTAGCCTTTTTTGCGGTCCTTGAGAGGTTCAACATGCCCTTGGGGCTCTCCTTTGGCATAAAGCTCATAGCACTCCTTACACTGCTTTCCCTCTTTTTACGCATAGCATATCTGTATAAACATTTTGGGAAGGTGTATGAAGAATGAGACCCTATGTGATCATAGTCTCTGAGGTTAGCGTGGACGGAAAGCTCACCCTCTACCGGGGGGCTTCAAGCAAGGAACTGATGTGCCTTATGGATATGGAGGCATACAGGTATTTACACGAGATCAGGGCTAAGGTGGATGGCATAATGGTGGGCTGTGAGACGGTCAGGACAGATAACCCGAGCCTGACGGTTAGGTATGCGGAGGGTAAAAATCCCGTGCGTATAATACCATGCTCCACCGCAAACGTGCCCTTAGACGCCAACATCTTCTCAAAGGACGCACCCACCATAATAGTTTCCACCCTGAGGGCTCCAAGGGATAGGATAGAAAAGATCAGGGAGCTGGGGGCAGAGGTCTGGATAGTGGGCGAGGATCTTGTGGATTTTGAAAAGCTCCTTCCCATGCTCTACGAGAGGGGTATAAGGAGCCTTATGGTGGAGGGGGGTTCCTCCATAAACTGGGAGTTCGTCAGGAGGGGGTATGTGGATGAGATAAGGCTCATACACCTGCCCGTTATAGTGGGTGGGGAGAATGTGCCCACCTTGGTGGGGGGCGAGGGCTTTAAGAGTCTAAAGAACGTTCTCAATCTGAGGCTTAGGGCACACTTCAAGAGAGGACATCACCTGATCACCGAGTGGGAGGTGGTAAGATGAACGAATACTTGGGAATTTTGATCTTTTTTGTGGTAGCCCTGGGGGTTGGATTTGTTTTCACCGTAGCAAACAGTATTCTTGGACCAAAGACCAAGGAAAAGATGGAGGATTATCCTTACGAATGCGGTGTGCCACCGTATGACCCAGAAGCAAGGGGCACCTTCAAGCAGGGTTATTATCTGCTGGGACTTTTGCTCATTCTCTTTGACATAGAGGTTGCCTTTTTGTTCCCTTGGGCGGTTGTCTTCAAAGACATTGGCATATACGGGCTCATTGAGGCGGTTTTGTTCATAGCCATACTCTTTTTGGGGTTTGTTTATGCTTGGAGGAAGGGTGCCCTAAAGTGGCAGATTTAAAGCTTTTCCTTTGTGGAGGGAAGCTCTCCGCCCACTATAGAAACAGACTGCTTTAGGGCTAAAGCAAAGGCTTTAAAGCAAGCTTCCGCAATGTGGTGGAGGATCCTTCCGGATAACACCCTTATATGCAATGTGCTTTTGGATTCCAAGACAAAGCCCTTGAAGAACTCCCATATGAGCTCAAAGTCAAAGTCTGTGATCTTTCCACGCAATCCTAAGTCTTCATAAAAGAAAAGAGGTCTGCCAGAAATATCAATGCTACACAAGACCAAAGCTTCATCCATGGGAACAATGCTATAACCATACCTTTGAATACCCTTTTTGTCTCCCAAGGCTTCAAGCACCGCCATACCCAAGGTTATGCCCACGTCCTCCACTGTATGGTGATGGGAAACATGCACATCTCCCTTAGCCTTCAGTTCAAGGTCAAAGCGTCCGTGCCGGGCAAAGGTTTCAACCATGTGTGTGAGAAAACCTACCGGTGTGCTCACGTTGAACCTCCCGGAGCCATCCAGGTTAATCTCCAGTTCAATCTGAGTTTCCCTTGTTTCCCTCAGAACTTTGGCTTTTCGCATGGGAAAATTATAGATTAAAACCAAGTCCTTTAGCTTCTTCTATTCTCCTTAGTATTTCAATTCTTAGCTCTGAAAATTTCGCCTTTATTTCTCTTTGGTCCACTGGCTCTATCATATCAACAGCCCAAAGCTCAATCTGGTCTGGAAAACCTTCAACTTCTTTTAGAGCAACAGCCAACCAGTATAGATCAAACCCTAGATCTTTTTGTTTGGCAAGCTCTGTTAGTTTCCAAAGATCTTCGTTTTTCAAGATAAAAAACAGATCAACAGCATCTCTCGGTTCCACTCTTCCAAAAAACGCAAGAAGTTTATCAACTATTAAATCTGTGTAGTCATTAACTTTAATATCCACGTCTGAACCCACAGGTTCTCCAAACCTAAAGGTTGAATCACGGGCTATTTGAACCTTTGTTTGTGAAATTCCATCCGACATTTCAAACTCAGCGAAGTTTAATAATCTTCTTATGGTCTTAACCTGAAAAAGTTTCTTCATTGCTTCCTCAAAGGTATGTGAAAATTGGATTACAAAGTCTTTCTCGGTAGTAAAAAGATCAAGGTCATAGGACCTCCTGTGGGCTAAATAGAACTCTGATAAAGCTGTCCCGCCTGTTAGGTAGAACATCTCACTTCCTGGTATTTCAGAAAAGGCTAGTAAAATCTTCCTTTGTAAGTCAGTTATGATCCCTTTGCCCTTTAGAAGCAAAATATTCCTCCCACAACGCCTTTATTGTTTTTGGAAGTCTCAGCTCAGGTAAAAGTCTCCTGACCTCTTCCCAATCAAGCTCCATAATGTCTTCTGTCCTTCCATATGTTAAAACCTGCTGTATATACCATTTTCTTTGGAAAGGGTCATCAAGGTTTATTTCTTTGTCCGTGCTCCAAACTATATACCTCTTTGGTTTAATATAACCTGGACGCATAGCATTTAATTTAATCTAAGATAGTCTCTCATCTAAATCCAGTTATAATCTACGCTATGGAAGTTTTGATGGGCGTTGGAAAGGGTGGATTAAAGGCGGGCAACAAGCCGGACATTTTGGTAATCCTTTTGCCACAACCTTGCACCGCATCCTTTCTCTTTACCACCAATCACTTTAAGTCCGCAAGCGTTATATACTCAGAAAGAGTCCTGAGGGAAAGGGATACTATAAGGGCACTGGTGATAAACAGTGGGAACGCCAACTGTGGAGTTGGAGAGGAGGGCATAATCCCCGCAGAGATGATGGCAAGAGAAACCGCCAAGCATTTAGACATTGACCACAGGGAGGTTCTTGTCTCTTCCACTGGAATTATAGGAAAGCCCTTACCCATAGAAAGCGTTCTTGAGGGTATAGCTTCCGCCTGTAGGATATTGGAACCCTTGGACCTAAAGAGGGCAAGCGAGGTGATCTCCACCACAGACCGGTTTCCCAAATATGCCTTTGTCAAAAAGGGTGCTTTAGAGGTTTTTGGCTTTGCAAAGGGTGCGGGCATGATCCATCCCCAGATGGCAACCATGCTGAGTTTTGTTTTTACCAACGCAGAGGTGGAGGGTGATGTCCTTAGGAAACTCCATCGGGAAATAAACGAAAGTACCTTTAATTCTATAAGCGTGGATGGATGCACCAGCACTAACGATAGCTTTGGCATCATAAGCCTTGGGTTTATAAAAGAAGACTTGGAAAATCTAAGGCAATCTTTGGAGGAGGTTTCCCTAAGCTTGGCTGAAAAGATCATAGAGGATGGAGAAGGTGCCACTCGTATCATCAAAGTGGTTGTAAAAAACGCATCCATAAGCCTAAAAGCTAAAACCATAGCGGAGAGGATCGCCACCTCAAACCTGGTTAAAACCGCCATCTTTGGAAGAGACCCCAACTGGGGTAGGATCGTTGCCAGTGCTGGCTCTACCCCCTTTCCTATAAACCAGTTTAAGCTGAGGGTTTATATAGGAAATCATCTGGTTTATGACGGAAAGCCCCATCCAAAGGCAGTAGAGTCTGCCAAAAGGTACCTGGAGGAAAACAGAGAAATTGAGATCATATTAGACCTGAGGGAGGGCAAGGAAAGCTGGACCTACTACACCTCGGACCTAACCTACGATTACATAAAAATCAACGCCGAATACACAACTTAGCTCTTTATGAGTTCACCCAGCTTGAATATGGGCATGTAGAGGGCTATGAGTATGAGACCCACCACGCCACCTATGAACACAATTAGCATAGGTTCTATAAGCTTTATAAGACCATCAACCGTTTTGTCAAATTCATCTTGATAAAACCTTGCTATAGTTTCTAGCATGTCGTCTAGCCTACCTGTATCCTCTCCCACCCTAATCATAGCTATGACAATCTTTGGGAAGAGACCGGTTTTGTCAAGGGCTCTGTACATAGGTTCTCCTTCCGTAACTGCCTTTTTTGCCTGATCAACAGCTTCCTTTATTACGATATTACCCGCCGTTTGCCCCGCTATTTCAAAGGCTCTCTCTAAGGCAACGCCCGAGGAAAAAAGGGTAGCCATTGTTCTGGCAAACTTTGCCATAGTGCTCTTTACCACCAGATCGTTCATCTTTGGCACCCGGAGGGAAAGCTTGTGCATAGCCTTTCTGAAGGCGTAGTTATTTCTGTAAAGGTATCTAAAAACCAAAGAAAAAATCACTATAGACGCTATTATTGTTGGAAGGCTATTTCTCAGTGCGTTTGACGCTGCTATCAACATCTGAGTGGGCAAAGGCAACTCTCCTCCCAAACCTTCGTATATCTGGGCAAAGGTAGGAACCAAAAAGTAGAGAATACCAGAAACGATTAAAGTAGCCACCACAACCACAAAGGTGGGATAAAAGGAGGCACTTTTTATCTTACTCTTTATCATGGCGATCTTCTCATAATATTCCGCAGCTTTTAGCAGTGAGGCATCCAAACCACCCGTCTCTTCGCCAACCTTTACCAGATTTACCACAAACTCTGGAAAAACCCTTGGATGCATTTGCATGGCAGAGGATATTGACATACCCTCTCTGACCTTGGCAGATACATCCTTTGCAGCTTCTGAGAGCCTTTTGTTTGGCAACTGTTCCGCTATTATGTCCAAGGCATCCACCACGCTAAGACCTGCGCTTATCATAGTGCCAAGCTGTCTGCAGAAAATGGAGATGTCTCGGTCGCTCACACCCCCACCAAAGGAAAGCTTTATCTCTATGGACTTTTTCTCTTTTTCTTCTTTGTCTATCCTTTCTATTCTCACTAAGGAAAGACCGCTTCTTGCAAGCTCTCCAAGAAGGATCTCTTCGCTTGGATACACCACTTCCCGTTCAACCACGTTCCCTGTTTCATCTATTGCTTTATATCTAAACTTTGGCATTACACTTGGCTCCTAATACCGAGCATTCTTTCTAATTCCTTAATGTCTGGGGAATACTTGTATGCATCTTCCAGGGTTATAAGCCCGCTTCTGTAAAGGCTGGCTAAGGATTGGTTCATGGTTTGCATGCCCGTTTCTGCCTGTCCGCTCTGCATAATGGAGTATATCTGTTGCAACTTGTTTTCCCTTATTAAACTCCTAATGGCAGTGTTAGGAATAAGCAGTTCATACGCTAAAACCCTGCCTCCGCCTATTTTGGGCACAAGTCTTTGGGAAATCACTCCTTGCAGAACAAAGGAAAGCTGTATTCTAATTTGTTCCTGTTGGTTTGGAGGGAAAACATCTACTATACGGGTGATGGTTGAAATGGCGGTGTTGGTATGCAAGGTTCCAAAGACCAAGTGTCCCGTCTCCGCTGCCTTGAGGGCTATTTCTATGGTCTCTAAGTCCCTCATCTCTCCCACAAGGATTACATCCGGGTCCTCACGAAGGGCTGCCCTGAGGGCATCCGCAAAACTATCCACATCTTCACCTATTTCCCTCTGATTTACTATACTCTTTTTGTGGTGGAACAAATACTCTATTGGGTCCTCTATGGTTATTATGTGATGTGGGAAGGTTTCGTTTATGTAATTGATTAGGGTAGCCAGAGTTGAGGTCTTACCAGAGCCAGTGGGACCAGTAACGAGAACAAGCCCCATACTTCTATGACAGAGCTCCAATACCTTCTTGGAAAGTCCGATCTCATCAATGGTCATTATTTTGTTGGGGAGCCTTCTGAAGACTCCAGCTATAGAACCCCTCTGAAAGAAAACGTTAGCACGGAACCTGCCCACATCCTTTACACCAAAGGAAAAATCCACCTGCCCCTTTTCTTCCAACTGCTTTCTGTGTTTTTCGGACATAACCGAGTATAGTAGTCGTTGCGTCATTTCTGGAGTCAGAACGGGATATTCTGTCAAAGGTGTTATTTTCCCGTCTATTCGGACTACCGGCTTTGAACCAGCGGTTATGTGGATGTCCGATGCTTTTAGGGTATTTGCTTTATGGAGTATTTCTAAAAGCCTTATTTCCTGAGTTTGTAGACTCTCCGCCGGCGCCATCAAAAACCTCCTTCCTTAAAACACATTTTAAACAATTTTGAGAAAAAGGCAAGCTATAGCAAAAGTTTATAATCCCATAAGCAAATTTTAAGACATTTTTCACAATACAGGGTGTAAAATTCCCACAATCAACCAATGGGAGGTGATGTCATGAGAAAAGCTATCTTGGCGTCCGTACTACTAAGTGCAGTAGGCATTTCCTTTGCCACCAACGGAGACAACCTTATAGGTGTGTCTCCTGCGTCAAGGGGTATGGGTGGTATAGGCGTGGGTATGCCCGTAGGACCCACCGACACCATCTTCAGAAACCCCGCATGGATGACCTACTACAAGGGCTTTAACTTTAGTTTTGGGGGAATTCTGCTTTTCCCAGAAGTAAAGGCAAAGAGTAATGTCACACCTATGGGTCCCATGAACCCACCCGCATCTGCCACCAGCCAATCAAAAATGTTCATAGTTCCCGAAGTGGGAATAGTGAATCAGATCAACGACAAACTTACCTTCGGTATAGGTGCTTTTGGTGTATCCGGTTTGGGTGTGGATTATAGGAACAAGGACCCAAGGTTTGCCAATACGCACACCACCTTCCAGTTCCTCAGAATTATACCAGCCCTTGCCTACAAGGTGAACGATGCCGTTTATGTATCCGGTGCAGTGCATTTGGCTTATGGTTCGTTGGATTTGGGGGCTTATCTGTGTGCTCCTGGAGGTGCTCCATGCTGGAATGCAGGTGGCGGACAATCTCAAAACTACGGCATTGGTGCCCAGCTTGGTGTTGCTTACAACTTGGGAGATTTTGTGTATGCGGGTTTGACCTACCAAAGCCCAGTGAATATGACTTATAAAAGAGTGTTTGATAGCGACGGTGATGGGCAATTTGAAGACTTCAAGCTAACCCAACCTTTAGAGCTTGCCTTTGGTGTTGGTGTAAAGCCTATGGATAACTTCAAGGTGGGTATGGACCTCAGATTGATAAACTGGAAGAACGCAAAGGGATACAAAGACTTCCAATGGAAGGACCAGTTGGTTATAGCTTTGGGTGGTGAGTTCAAACCAACGCAAAAGCTCGCCCTCAGGGCAGGATACAACTACGGAAAGTCTCCCATAAGAGGCGGAGCCAAAAACCCTATGAATGCCAGCAACATTCCAAATTTTGCTGCACCCTTTAGCGATTTCCAAATCGCCTTTTTTAACCTGATAGGCTTCCCAGCCATCTCAGAGCATCACATAACCCTTGGTCTTGGTTATGAATTCACCAAGAACTTCAGCATAGACCTTGCATACGAACACGCCTTTAAAAAGAAAGTATCCGCCACAGATAACGCGGGTTTGGGATTGTTTATAGAAGCCCAAAATGCCCAAAATGCCATCTCTATTGGTCTGAACTGGAAGTTCTAAAAGCTAACCTTTTGGGGGCTTTGCCCCCTTTGTCTTTATAATATCTGTATGGACTACAAAGATACTCTGAACCTTCCAAAAACTGACTTTCCTATGAAAGCGGACCTTCCCAAAAGGGAACCGCAGATCTTAAAGAAGTGGGAAGGGCTCTATCAAAGGGTGCAAACCGTAAGAAAGGATGCTCCGCTTTTTGTGTTGCACGATGGACCGCCCTATGCCAACGGACATATTCACATAGGGCATGCCCTCAACAAAATCCTAAAGGATATCATCGTAAAGTATAAGCTCCTGAGGGGCTACAGGGTTGATTATGTGCCCGGTTGGGACTGCCACGGTTTGCCCATAGAACAGCAGGTAGAAAAGGAACTAAAGGCAAAAAAGCTCAAAAAGGAGGATATGTCAAAGACCGCCTTTAGAAAGCTCTGCAGGGATTACGCAAACCGGTTTGTGGAAATTCAAAAGGAGGAGTTTATAAGGCTGGGGGTCTTGGGAGATTGGGAAAAGCCCTACATAACCATGGACCCAAAATATCAGGCACAGGAGATAAGGGAACTGGGAAGGCTCTTTAAAAAGGGCGTGGTGATTAAGAGCAAAAAGCCAGTCTATTGGTGTATATACGATAAAACCGCCGAAGCAGAGGCAGAGGTAGAATACTACGAAAAGGAAAGTCCAAGCATATATGTAAAGTTCCCCCTCAAGGATCAAGACAACACCTACCTTCTCATATGGACCACCACCCCTTGGACCCTGCCCGCCAACCTTGGAGTGATGGTGGGAGAAGACTTTGAGTATGTTTTTTATAAAGTGGGAGAGGAAACCTATATCCTTGCTAAGGCACTCCTTGAGGAGGTAAAGAAAAAGGCAAAGCTTGAGGGAGAGGTGGTTAAGGAGGTTTTGGGCAAAGAATTAGTGGGCTTGGAGTATTACACACCTTACGGAGAGAGAATTGGGAAGGTTTATCCTTCTGAATTTGTAGAACTTACCGCTGGCACCGGCTTGGTGCATATGGCACCGGGGCACGGTAGAGAGGACTACCTACTAAGTCTAAGGTATGGCTTGGAGCCCTTTGCACCCGTAGATGATGAAGGAAAATTCATTCCGCCCGCACCAGAGTTTTTAATCGGCGTTAGAGTGTTTTCCGCAAACCCACTTATCATAGAAGACCTAAGGGCAAGGAACCTACTACTGCACGAAGAAAAATACACCCACTCTTATCCACACTGCTGGAGGTGTAAAAATCCAGTGATCTTTAGGGCTACTCCTCAGTGGTTCATATCCATGTCTGCTCCTGTCAACGGCAAAAGTCTAAGGGAGCTTGCCTTGGAGGAGATAGACAGGGTTCAATGGTTCCCACCCTCTGGGGCAAACCGCATAAGGTCTATGGTGGAGAACAGACCCGATTGGTGTATATCAAGGCAAAGATACTGGGGCGTTCCTATTACGGTCTTTTATTGCAAAAACTGTAGGCATGTGGTGGCGGAGGAGGATGTCTTTGAAAGGGTTGCCCGGTTGGTAGAAAATCATCCTGATGGTGCAGACATCTGGTTTGAGCTCAGTGCCAAAGAGCTACTTCCCGAGGGCTATAGGTGTCCCAAGTGTGGCTCGGAGGAGTTTGTAAAAGAGGAAGACATATTGGATGTTTGGTTTGACTCTGGCTCCTCCCATGCCTTTGTGCTGAGAAAAAGGGGTATAGAAAAGGCAGACCTTTATCTGGAGGGCTCCGACCAACACAGGGGCTGGTTTCAGGCGTCCCTTTTGGAATCGTGTGCATCCTATGGCTCCGCACCATACAAGGGTGTTCTGACCCATGGTTTTACGGTGGATGAGCAGGGCAGGAAAATGTCAAAGTCCTTGGGCAATGTGATCGCACCGCAGGAGGTAATAGAGCAATACGGTGCAGACATACTCAGGCTGTGGGTAGCTTCAGAGGATTACTCTGAGGATGTGAGGCTCAGCAAGGGTATCCTACAAAGACTAACGGAGGACTACAAAAAAATAAGAAACACATTACGGTTTTTCCTCGGAAACCTCTACGACTTTGAACCCTCAAAAGCGGTGCCCTTCAAAGAGCTTCATCACTTGGATAGATGGGCGATCTCTTACTTGCAGGGGATAATAGAGCAGTCTTTGAACTTTTATGAGAACTATACCTTCCACCGAGTTTTACACCTGATTAGAAATTTCTGTGCGGTGGAGCTGTCCGCCTTTTATTTGGATGTGCTAAAGGACAGGCTATATGTGTATGCGAGCAACTCTTGGGAGAGGAGGTCTGCCCAAACGGTCCTCTTTGAAATGGCAAAGGCTATCACCCTTTTGATGGCACCCTTTTTGAGCTTTACAGCGGAGGAGGTTTGGGAGCACCTGAGAAGTATTGACCCATCCTTGCCCGAAAGCGTCTTTTTGCACACTATCCCAACACCAAAGGAAGGGTTAAAGGACCAAGAGATTTTGAAGGATTACGAAATCGTCCTGAAGGTAAGGGATGATGTAATGTCTGCGGTGGAGCTCTGCAGGAAGGAAAAGGAAGTCAACCATCCCTACGAGGCGGAAGTTTACATCTGGGGCAACGAAGAGGTTTTAAAGGTCCTCAAAAGGTATGAAGAGAACCTGAAGTATCTCTTTACCGTCAGCAGGGTATCCCTCAAAGAGGGTGGAAGTCAGCGTCTGCCCTCCGAGAGCTTTCAAGATTTATGGGTGGGTGCCAAGCGGGTGGAGGGCAAAAAGTGTCCAAGATGCTGGCTCTATTACAGAGAGGAGGAGTTTGAAGGGGAAGTTTGCAGGCGTTGTAGTCAAGTGCTTGCGGAAGTGCTCCCATGAAAGAAGAAGACTTTAGTGCTTTTCTTCAACTCCAGGAGCAGGAAGAGGAGGTCTTCAAAAGGGAAAGATACCTTGAAAGGCTAAAAAAGAGAATAAAGGAGCTGGATCAGGGCATAAACGAAATTTTAGAGGAACAGGCAATCCTAATAGCGGAATTGAACCAGATCATTGAAGCCATAAGGGAGGAAGACCTGAAGGTCAGAAGGTGCAAAGAAAATTTAAAAAGATGTCAAGAAAAAGCGAAATCCGTCAAAACTATAGAGGAATACAAAGCCCTTTTGAGGGAAAGGGTAAAGAACGAAGACTGCATAATAAAAGGTGAGCAAGCCCTAAGGGAGCTAAGGCAAAAACGCAAAGCCATAGAGGACCGCCTGCAGGACAAAGTAAAAAACAGAAAGCTAAAGAGAATGGAAGAAGAAAGGGAGGATTTAATCAAAGAAAAAGAGGAGGTGGAAAAGGAGTTAAAACAGCAGATGGAGAAGTTGGAACTTCTCCGGGCAAGCCTTAGCCAAGATATAGTGCAAGAGTACGAAAGGCTTAAACAGGCTGTAGGCTTTCCTCCCATCGTAAAGGCAGACATCCTGGGCACATGTTCAAGCTGTGGCACCAAGCTACCATCCATGCTATACTCTAAACTGATCAGAGGCGAAAAGGTCAGGTGTCCAAGCTGTGGAAAGATTCTATACTAGAGATCCAGTAATCCTCCTTTGTATGCTTTTCATCTCAGTGGTGGGACTTTTGGGTGTTTATAGTGCCACCTACTCGGGGCAAACATCTACTTTGTTTTTCAAACAGCTTTTTTACATAGTTTTTGGCTGGTTTATTATTCTTTTGCTTCCAAGGTTCAACTTTAGAACCCTTTTGGAGTATGCGCCCATCGTTTATGGGCTGAACCTATTTCTTCTTGTCCTTGTGCCCTTTGTGGGAAAAACCGTCTATGGTGCCAAAAGGTGGATAGATTTGGGACCTATACATCTACAACCCTCCGAGTTTATGAAGTATTCTCTCTTGCTTTTAAGCGCCTATGCCCTCTCTCGTATAAGTTCCCTAAAAAGCAGGGAATTTTTCATCCTTCTTCTTGCCTTTTTGATCCCTTCCGTTTTGGTGCTAAAGCAACCAGACCTTGGCACTGCAATTACTTACTTTTTTATTCTCTTTTCCGCCCTCTTCTTCTTTGGGCTAAAGCTAAGATACTTTCTTGCCTTTTTTGTCCTTCTTTTGCTTTTGTCTCCTCTGTTGTGGCACTTTTTAAAGGACTATCAAAAAAAGAGGATACTGGCAGTCCTTGACCCTTACGAGGATTATCTGGGCAGTGGTTATCAGCTTATTCAGTCGGTTATTGCCATTGGCTCGGGCGGTTTTTTTGGAAAGGGTTTTCTACAGGGCACCCAATCCCACTTACTTTTTCTACCAGAAAAGCATACCGACTTTATATTTTCTGTAATAGCAGAGGAGATGGGCTTTCTTGTGGGTTTTTTGCTAATAACTGCCTTTTTTGTGATGGCTCGGAGGTTTTTAAGCTACATTCCAAGGGCGGACATAAAGGAAGAGGTGCTGTTCTTGGGCATTTTCTCCACCTTTCTTATCTTTGAGGTTTTTGTGAATTTTGCCATGACCATGGGCTTTATGCCCGTGGTGGGGATTCCACTGCCCTTTGTTAGCTACGGTGGTTCCAGCACACTGACCTTTAGTCTGATGGTGGGCACAGCCCTCTCCATAGTAAAGGAGCTTAGGCAAAAACCCATAAGGTTCTCCAATGATTGAAGGACTCTATATTCATATCCCATTCTGTGCCAATAAGTGTCCTTACTGCGACTTCGTATCCTTTGTCTCTGAACCCTCTAAAGAATATTTGGAGCTTTTAAAGAAGGAGTTAGAGCTGTCCAAAGACCTGCCTTTTGACCTAAAGACTATATATCTGGGCGGAGGCACTCCTTCCCTTTATCCCAACAAGCTTTGGAGGGAATTTTTCAAAGACTTAGACACAGAGGGAGTAAAAGAAATCACCATGGAGTGCAATCCAGAAAGCTACAAAAGGGAGGACTTTGAAGGGCTTTTGGAACTGGGAATTAACAGACTGAGCTTTGGAGTTCAGAGCTTTTTGGAAAAAAACCTGCAGTTTTTGGGAAGATGGCATTCGCCCAAAGAAGGCATAAGGGCTGTCCTTGAGGCAAAGTCCGCAGGCGTTGAAAACCTGAGCATTGACCTAATTTACGGGCTACCGGGACAGACCATCCAAGACCTAAGGGAGGAGCTGAAAGTTATAAAAGACCTACCCATAACCCACCTTTCTGCCTACCTGCTAACACCCTACGAAGACACCCTCTTTGGACACCTCTGGCAAAAAGGTGAGCTAAAGCTTCCCTCCGATGTGCAAATAGAGGAGATGTTTTTGTTTCTCTCAGAAGAGCTAAGTTCAATGGGTTTTGAACACTATGAAATAAGCAACTTTGCCAAAGAGGGCTACCGCTGTGCCCACAACCTTTTGTATTGGAGCCACAAAGAATTTTTGGGGCTCGGCGTTTCCGCTTGGAGTTTTATAAACAAAAAGAGGTTTGGAAACTACAGGAACTTGGAAAAATACAAAAGGGCAGTCCTGCAGGGGGAAAAACCCATAGAAATGGAGGAAACCCTTGAGGGAGAGAAACTTTTAAAGGACTATCTTTTTGTAGCCCTGCGGACAAGGGATGGCGTTCCCAAAGAGGTGCTACCAAACATTCCAGACCATATAAGGGAGTTCTTTTTGGAGGAGGGTGATAGAGTGAGGCTTTCCAAAAGGGGCTGGCTTTTGATCAACGAGATTTTGCTGGAGCTGTGGGATGAAGTGGCTAACCCTTGATGTGGGAAACACAAGCGTGGATGCCTGCGTCTTTGATGGAAGGGAGCTTGTCTATCTTGGCAAGTTTTCCCATCAAGAGCTTGGGGAGCTTACAAAACGGTATGAGAACATACTCGTATCCTGCGTAAAGCCCTCCGTCCAAAATCAAATAGCCAAGGCATTCCTCTTTAAACCGGAGGATGTTCCCATAAAAACCGCCTTTGAGGGGAAGGAAAGGGTAGGCATAGACAGACTCTTGAACCTATACGGTGCCTTGGAGTTTTACGCAGACACTTGCCTTTTGGTAAGCGCGGGTACCGCCCTAGTGGCGGATGTTTTGGTGGATGGCGTCTTTGAAGGAGGCTTTATTACCTTAGGCTTGGGGGCAAGGCTGAGATGCTTGCACGAGAGGGCAGAGCTTATTCCTCTCTTTAACTTAGAGAGCGTGGATGTGCCCTTGGGTAAAGACACCAAGTCTGCCCTTTTGGGTGGGCTAAAGAAGGAGGTTTTTTACTACTTGGATGGGCTACTTAGAGGGCTGAAAGAAAGCTACCAAAGGGACTTTAAAGTTATACTAACGGGAGGTGATGGCTGGTTTTTAAAGGATTTTGGAATTTACGACCCTTTGCTCATCCACCGGGCTATGCTAAGGCTCAAAAGACTCTTATGATGTTGTAGTAGGTGTCCCTTTGGGCTGGCACAAAGCCGGCAGACCTTATGGCAGATACCATGTCCTCCACCTTCGGTATGGAAACCTTGTAGGTGGTAGAAGAGATCACATTTTCCTCCATCATCACACTGCCAAGGTCGTTGGCACCAAAGTGAAGTCCCACAATACCCACCTGCATGGTCTGGGTTACATGACTGCTCTGGATGTTTTTAAAGTTATCAAGGTATATCCGCGAGAGGGCAAGCACCTTTAGATAATATACCGATGAAGCTTCTTGTATGTGGTCAAGCATGGTGTTGCCCTTTTTGAAGGTCCAAGGTATAAAGGCGGTAAATCCGCCCGTTTCATCTTGGATACGCCTGACCCTTTCCAAGTGTTCCACAATGTGTTCAGGCTTTTCCACATGCCCAAACATCATCGTAGCGGTGGAAGTTAGCCCAAGTTTGTGGGCGGTTCTGTGCACCTCCTCCCACTGCTCCACCGTGCATTTGCCGGGGCTTAAAAAGCTCCTAACCTCTTGGGAGAGAATTTCCGCACCACCGCCGGGAATGGAGTCAAGCCCAGCATCCTTTAAGGCTTTTATAACCTCCTCTATGGTAAGCCCTTCAATCTTAGCAAGATAGACTATCTCCGGTGCAGAAAAGGAGTGGATTTGCACCATAGGGAAGTTCTTCTTTATTTCCCTCAAAAGGTCCGTGTAAAACTCAAGGGGAAGGTCTGGATTTAGTCCTCCCTGCATAAGCAGAGTAGTCCCACCCCAATCTATCAGCTCTTGCACTTTCTTTAAGATCTCCTCCGTGTCTAAAACATAACCCTCCGGTGAGCTTGGCTTTCTCTGAAAGGCGCAGAACTTGCACCCCGCCACGCAAACGTTGGTGTAATTCACATTCCTATCTATCACAAAGGTAACAACATTGTCTGGGTGAAAATGCCTACGCACATGGTCCGCCAAATAGCCTAAGGTCGGCAGGTCTGCCCTTTCCAAAAGCTCCAAAGCAGTAGCCTGGTCTATTCTCTCCTCTAATACATGCTCAAAGCTTGAAAGTTCTCTCATAAGTATTTAGAATTTGGGAGTTACTCAGTAGATGTCAATGGTTTTTAAGCTCTCCAAAAGCTCCAGATTTTTCAATGCCCTGTCTTTGCTCCTATGGTCAAAATCTCCAGAGAGAAATCTTTCCACCATGAACCTGAGCTTGTCCCTGCTTTCTTTGTGGATCAGTTTTCCCTCCTTCCAAACCTCTTCCTTAGCAAAATCAAGGAT
>DAIUER010000006.1:16215-16975 GCA_036845005.1 Thermocrinis sp. | reverse complement strand
GGGCAAGGATGGAAAAGCCCCAAGAGTTAAGATGTTCATAGATCCAATACAAAACCACGCAGAGGGGAATCACCAAAAGTTTTAGGCTACCATAATCGATAACATCCGAAAGACCCAAAGGCTTTAGACGGCTGTATTCCTTTGCACCCATGTAGAGGTTTAGAGGCTTTTCTGCCCTAACAAGAACTAGGCTGTCCTTCTCGCCCACTCTGTACACTGCAGAGGCGGATATATCACCCTGAAAACCCTTAAAGTAATACCTGCTTTCCACACCCGCAAACCTTATGTCTCCAAAGAGAAGCTCTTTAGATTGGATGTCCTTTATCTCCAACCTTAAAACCCTCTCTCCCACCTTTAGCACAGGACCCGAGTGGGTGTAAAAGTCATCCTCCTTTACCTGAATGCCGGAGGATACAAACAGAGGCGGAAGGTTTTTACCAACCACAGAGAGCACAAAGTAATTGCCCTTGTCCTCCAAAACCTTTTCTATGCTCCAGTTTTCTTTTCTGAGGCTGAGCCTTATTTTGTTGCCCTCTACCTTTATCTCATAGCCCTCTGAGTTCAGCGCAAGGTCAATGTTTGGGTCTCCGGTGAACACCTCAAGGGGAAACAGGTTTAGCTTTTTTTCCTCCTCAGTGATGAGCTCTCTGTTGTAGTTTAGGTCCTTGAAGCCCACAAGATGCAACAGCTTAAAGAAAAATACAATGACGACCCTGTAAAGTTTCAGGAGGAAATGGTCAAGCTCTACTCGGAGGTGGGC
>DAIUER010000006.1:1843-16205 GCA_036845005.1 Thermocrinis sp. | reverse complement strand
GTGATGAGCTCTCTGATGTATTTTAGGTCCTTGAAGCCCACAAGCCTTCCACCCTCTTGGGCAAAGACGAGCTCAAAGTTCTCAGATTTGTAGCTCACAAGGTTTGTGGGCTTTGCCTTTTCCCTTGTGGTTCCCAGCAAAAGCTGAGGTGCATCTTGGGGTGCCCTCTCTTCTTTTACGGTCTGGTTTCCTTGACTTTGGGTGCTCTGCGGGGAAAAAAGGATAAGGTAAGCCTGATAGGCAAATATGAAAAGGGTTGCCAAAACAACTATCACAAACAGCTTTTTAGGGTCAATATCCTGCCTTTGCATCAGGGATAATCAACGCCTCCTTTGGAAAAAGGATTGCACCTCAATATGCGCCATAGGGCTTTAAGGGTCCCTTTTATCACACCGTATTTCTCCACTGCCATTATGGCATATTCGGAGCACGTGGGGTAATACCGGCAAGAGGGTGGATACAGGGGAGAGATAAACCTCTGCCAAAACTTTATAAGAAAGATCGCAAACCCCTTCAATTGGGTGCCAACACCTTTCTACCCTTTTTGCGCCTTCTTGCTATGATCTTTCTACCGCTTTTGGAGGACATGCGTGCCAAAAATCCGCTTCTGCGCCTCCTCTTCCTGTTCGAAAGATGGGTAATGTTCCTCTGGGTTGCCATTTCCCTTTACCTCCAAAAGGGGGGAGTAAGCCCCCGCTTTTATTTCACAAAGAGGATTATTATAGCTACCAACAGACCATAAAGGGCAAGAGTTTCCAAGAAAGCCAACCCTATAAACATTGTAGTTTGAAGCCTACCACCTATGGTGGGGTTTCTTGCCAAACCATCTTGAGTGCCCTTAAGCAAATAACCCATACCTATTCCAGCCCCAAAAGCTGCCAAGCCTATTGCAAGGCTTGCTCCCAAATACATGATCCCTTGCTTTAGTGCCTCTCCCTCAGCTGCCAACGCCAGGGCAGGGATCAGCATGCTCATAAGAAGTGCCTTTCTCATAGCATTACCTCCTTATTGAAATTTTTTAATGTTCTTCATGGGCTACTGCACCAGCCAAATAAACGGTAGAAAGGATCATAAATATGTATGCTTGTATGAAGACCGCCAAAAACTTTATAGCTATTATAAACAGCAGGACTACAGGAGAGAGTGCCATTATAAGGTAGTTTTGCACCACAAGGCTTACCAAAACTGCCAAAATCATTGCCCCTCCCTTCATGTTGGCAAAAAGCCTGAGCGTTAGGGTTATGGGTCTTGCCAAATGGGAAATGACCTCTATGGGAAAGAAGGCAGGAGCCAAGTAAGGACTGGGTCCCATAAAGTGCTTTAGATACCCAACACCGTGTAGCCTAAAGCCCTCTATGTTGTAAAAGAGAAACACAATTAGGGCAAGGGCTAAGTTGGTGCTTACATTGGCGGTGGGTGCCTCAAACCCAGGTACCATTCCCAGAAGGTTGGAAAAAAACACAAAAAGACCAATAGCGGATATTAAAGGCACATACCTTAAACCCTCATGTCCCATATTTTCTATAACCATCCCCCTAACAAACCTTATGTATCCCTCCCAAAGGGCTTGGAATTTGGTAGGTCTTATGGAGGGTTTGCCTGCCAGCAAAACTAAAACCACAGAAAGTGCCATTGCTAAAAGTCCCGTATATACATGACTTAAGCTCAAACCTTCCATGTTGATAACCATTATAACACAAACTGGGTTGGTATATACTTAATTCCTCGATGAGGGAAACCCGTATAGTTAAATACATAAAGGGGCTAATAAGGAACCATAAATACTTGACCACCGAAGACATTATGCTACTTCTGGAAAAGTATTACAAGCTACCCATCAAAGAACCTTCTGTGTATTACAAATACAGAACCGTAATAAGGCAGTGTAGGCAGGCGGTCTATAAGGAAAGAAGGAGGAACAAAAAGGATGGAGTTTGACTTGGTTATAGTGGGTGCAGGCAGTGGTGGTTATGAGGCGGGACTTTATGCCTACCGTCGGGGGATGAAGGTTGCCTTTGTGGAACTTTCTCCAGAGACAGTGGGAGGCTCTTGTCTAAACAGGGGCTGTATTCCATCCAAGTATATGAGACACGGCGCTTACTTGTTGGAAAAGTTATCAAAGGCACAAAACTATGGCATAAAGGTAGAAAAGCTAAGCCTTGACCCCCAAATGTTAGCAGAGGGCAGGGACAAAGTGGTGCTAACCATAAGAGAAAACTTCAAAAAGTTTGCCCAAAAGCTGGGCATTCCCATATTCTACGGAAGGGGCATTCTCAAGGACAAAAACACTGTCTACGTGGAAGGTTCAGACATTACCTTAAAGACCCGCTACATCCTTTTGGCTATCGGTTCATCCTGTGCAGACTTGAAGGATTTACCCGCAGACGGCAAAAGGATTTTCAACACAGACCAGATATGGAGTTTGAGAGAGTTTCCAAGACGTATGCTAATAGTGGGTGGTGGTGCGGTGGGTGTGGAGTTTGCCTACATATTCAGAATGTATGGTGTGGATGTGGTGTTGGTGGAGCTTATAGACAGGCTCTTGCCCTCTCCAGACATACCCGAGGAATCCTCCAGATACCTTGCAAGAAAGCTAAAAAAGCTTGGAGTGGATGTTAGGTTGAAAGCTAAGGTAATTGGGTTCTCTGAAGAAGACGGCAGATTAAAGGTTAATATCTCGGATGGTTCCATTGTGGAGGTAGATTGTATCTTGGTGGGAGTTGGTAGAAAGCCAAACACGGAGGGCATAGGTTTGGAGGAAGTTGGTGTGGAAAAGGACAGCAGGGGCTTTGTGAAGGTCAATGAATACTGCCAAACCTCCGTGGAAAACATATACGCCTGTGGGGATATTACATCACCCTTAATGCTTGCCCACAAGTCTATGTATGAGGGCAAAGTAGCTGTTAGCCACATGCTCGGAGAGAGGGATAACGTCAGGAACGACAAGCTCATGCCCAAGATCATATACAGCGCCTACGAGGTTGCCTCTGTAGGACTCACGGAGGATCAGGCGGAAGACGAAGGTTATGACTGTGCGGTGGGTGTGGTTTCCTTTATGTCTAACCCAAAGGCTATGGATGACGGAGAGGATGAGGGCTTTGTTAGGCTCGTGGTAGACAAACAGACAGGAAATATACTCGGGTGCCACATAGTTGGTCCCCATGCAGGAGAGCTGATCCACCAGGTAGTTCATCTTATGAAGGCAAACCTTCGGGCAGACTTTCTTGCTAGCTCAATATTTTCCCATCCTTCCCTCTCTGAGTCCATAGTCCAATGCGCTATGGAAGTCCATTACGGACCTATAAGCTGGGTAAAAAAGGGTTGAACGTTTTATATTTAAATAGCTTGGAGGTGCATTATGAAGGTGGAGACGATCCCATTGGTTGAACTTCTAAAAGAAGAAAAAGGTTCTATACTCATTGCAAGCCACGAAAGCCCCGATGCGGACACTCTTGGCTCAGCCCTTGCCCTGTATCTGTTTTTGAGAAAGAAGGGCAAAAGGGTCAGTGTGGCTTGTAAAGACAAGGTGCCCCACTTTCTTGACTTCCTTCCACATGTGGAGGAGGTGTTAAAGCTTCCCACCCAAGAGGTTTACGACCTTGCCATAGTGGTGGACGCTTCGGGCTTTTACCGAATAGGTGCGGAAGTAAAGGCTATTAAAAGGGCACGCATAGACCACCACATAGGTGGTGAATTTTACGGAGAGTGGGATTACATAGACCACTCTGAACCGGCAACCGCAAGCATAATATACAAGCTCCTAAAGAGTTGGGACAAAGATTGCATTGACCAAGAAATAGCCCAATGTTTGTATTCCGGCTTGGCAACGGATACGGGCTTTTTTAGATACTCCAACACCACCGCCGAGGTCTTTGAGATGGCAAAGGAATTGGTTCAGCTTGGGGCTGACCCTTACAAAACCTATGTAATGTTTAGCGAAAGGGAATCTCTGAATAAAATGAAGCTCATTTCCAAGGTTCTTGAAACTCTAACTTGCTATGAAGATGGTCTTATTGCTGGTATAACCATCTTTGATAGGTTCTTCAAGGAAACGGGCACCGAACATTCAGACAGCGAGGGGTTGGTAAGTTATCCGAGGTCCATAGAGGGTGTGGAGGTTGCCTTTGCTCTAATAGAAAAACCCGATGAGGGAGTTTTTAAAGTTTCCCTTAGGTCAAAGGGGAAGGTGGATGTGGCAAAGATCGCAGAGAGGCTCGGTGGGGGCGGACACAAGTATGCAAGCGGATGCAAAATAAATACCCAAGATTATCAATCTGCCCTTGAAATGCTCTTGTCCGCCATAAGAGAGGGGCTGTATTCCACGCCTGGGCTGGAAAGGACTGTTAAAGTATGATTTTTGTTATTGAAGGTAAGCTTTGGGTTGATTATACTTTTTTTAAAGGAGGTAAAACATGGCTATGCCAACAAGGGAAGAGATAGAGGCGGTTTTGGATGAGATCAGACCAGCCCTCAGGTTTGACGGTGGAGATGTGGAACTTGTGGATGTGCAAGAAGATGGCGTGGTCTTGGTTAGGATGTTGGGAGCCTGTTCAGGCTGTGGAATGTCTGTGCTCACCCTAAAGGCAGGCATTGAGAGGGCTCTAAAGAACAGATTCCCTGATATAAAGGAAGTGAGAGACGTCAACCTGGACATACCCACCACCTTTGGCTTTTAAAGGCTTGAATGCTTGAGTTTTTTGTGGGGGCTGGTTTGGGCGCCCTCTATGTGGAGGTGCTTTACAGACTTTTTAAAAAGGGTACATTTTTAGCACTTTTTACTTATCCGCTGAGGATTTTTATCTTTGCTATAATAATGGGAATGTTCCTTGCAGAGGGAAGTTTGATCAAAGCTGTCCCTTTAATGGGTGGCTTTCTTTTTGGTTTTTTGCTGAATACCTTCCTGAGGGGGTTTGGGAAGCTTGGAGCTTTTAAACTTTCTTGAGCCTCTTTTCCTCAATCCACTTTTTCAGTTTTTTGTTTATATGGCACTAATTCAGATCCTCGTTCAGGTGTTTTTGGATAGAAAGCCCGCCTTTTGGATAGCGTCCATAGCTACCACTTATTTTTGGGTCAAAAGTTTTGAACCAATTACTCCCTTAAAGGGATGGACTATAATCTCGGGCTTTTTAATAGCCTACTTCCTGATAAAGCAAATTTTTCACATAAATCTGTTTTTATTTTTGAAAGGCAAAAAGAGATGTTCAGTGTGCTATTCAGAAGTGCATAGAAAGGCTCTGGTATGTCCATTTTGCCACCATAGATTTGCAGAAAAAGAGTCAGAGGAAGCTACTTAGCCTTTCTAACATACAGGGTAAGTCCCTTCACTTGTTCCACTATAACAGCATCATCCTTTTTAATCTCATCTTCACTTACTGCGTTCCATATTTCGCCCTTTATAAAAACCTTACCTTTACCCTTTTCAAAATCTGTCAGGGCTATTCCCTCTTCTCCTATCAGTTCCTCATAGCCAGTCATCTTCTTTCTCTTTTGGGCTTTTAGACCGAGCCTGCCTGCCACCAAGAAGAAGAAAACAGTGGTAAGCACCATAGTGGCTATTACGGATATGGGTATATCTCCGTAAGGAGAGTCTGGGCTTATGAGCACCAAGGAGCCTACCGCTAAGGCTATGGCACCCGCTATTGCCAATCCCCCAAAGGTTGGCGTGATCAACTCCAAAGCCAAAAGTAGTATGCCCGCCAAGATCAGCAAAAGTCCCAACCAATTTATACCTATGACCCCAAGACCGTAGAGACCAAGCAGGAAGCTAACAACACCCACTGCCCCGGGCACCACCGCACCCGGATTGTAAAGCTCGAAGAATATGCCATAAAAACCTATAAGGAGTAGCAGGTAGGCTATGGTGGGATTGGTGATAACCTTCAGAAAGGACTCCCTCAGGCTCTCCTCCACCTCAACCACAGGCACACCCAAAGTTTTTATGGTTATTTCTTTGCCATGCTTCTTTACCTTTCTACCGTTTAGTTTTTCTAAAAGCTCCTGTCTGCTACTTGCGATGAGGTCTATTATGCCCTCCTTGAGGGCTTCGTCGGGTGTTAAGGAGATGCTTTCTTTTACCATCCTTTCAAGAACGTTTGGGTTTCTACCTTTCTCCTTTGCTATGGACCTAACAAAGGCGAGCATATCTTGCACAACCTTCTCTTTCATAGTCTCATCCATCCTCTCCCCAGTGGCTTGAACTGGATGCGCCGCACCTATGTTGGTGCCCGGAGCCATCACCGCAACGTCTGCAGACGCAGTAATTATAGCACCCGCAGAGGCCGCCCTTCCTCCCGGCGGATACACATAGACCACAATGGGAATGGGCGTTCTTTGAAACTCCTGAACCACCTGCCTCATGGAGGTTTCTAAACCACCAGGCGTGTTCAGTTCAAGGATAAAAACACCAGCCCCCTCCTTTTCCGCCTTTGCCAAGTTCCTCTTTATGTATTCCACCATTATAGGGCTTACCGCATCCTCCCACTTGGCATAATAGACCTTGGCAAAGGAGAGGTTGAGAAAAGTAACCAAAATAAGCAGGATAATCATAGTAATAAAATTTTAACCCCTAACAGAATCTTTCAAGTAGAAGGGCATTACCACACACAGGCTCAAGGCAAAGAGTCCCAAAATTCTTATAAAGGTTTGATTAAACTGAAGAAGGTAAAAGGCAATCAAAGGTAAGCTGAAGAGAACCACCGCGTAAATATGATCCTTTTCTATCTTCAAACCAAAGAACTTACCTACTGGTGTGGTTCCTTTGGTAAAAATAAACCCCAAGTAATAAACTAAGATCGCCAAAAGGCTAACTAAGCCTTTCACAAAAGCCACCAGTTTGCTTGAACCAAAGATTTGGCTTAAAAAGTAGTTGAAATCTTCAGAGAGAAAAGATAGCTTTAAGAGAATATAAAGAAGGGCGCTGTCTAGCCAAAGAGTTCCAAGCAAAAGAAAGGGAGTCCATTTGTTCTCTTGCCCTTCATAAACAACATCAAATTGGCAAAACTCCTTTATAGCAGAGCTTACCGCTTGAACTCTGTCGCCTTCCACATAGAACTCTATATTTTTTTCCTTCCCCTCCGCAAGCTGGCGGTATATATCACCCAAGCTTACACCGACCTCAGAAAGCTTGTAGATTAACCCCTCTAAATCCTTTATGTCTGAAAGCCTGAACTTAGCCCTCATTGTCTCACAAGCAACGGAGTTATGAATATGAGCAGTTCGCTGTTCCGGGTATTTACCCTCTCTTGCCCGAAGAGATATTTAAGAAGGGGCACTCTAACCAAGCCGGGAATTCCCTCGTTGGTTATGTTACTCTGATCATCTATAACTCCACCTATAACTATGGTTTGTCCGTCTTCCACGATAATCTTAGTTTTAACTTCCTTTGTGTTTATGGCCGGTCCAGAGGGGGTTTGTATGCCAAGGGTGTCTCTCTTTAGCTCAACTTCCATCATTATCCTTCCATCTGGAGAGACTATAGGAGTTACATCAAGCTGTAATACTACGTCTTTAAATTGAATATTTGGAACAGCGGTTCCGCCCCCACCCACCGCTGCGGTTTGATAAGGCACTTGGATGCCTTGCTTTATAGTTGCTTTCTGTCCGTTGATAGTTAAAACTGAGGGCTTTGCAATGTTTTTTACAGAACCTATTCTCTCTAAGGCGGATATCCTTAAATTGAGGGCGTTTAGCACACCTTTTTGGTAAGAGAATATGGCTATTCCACCTGGAGTGGGAGAAAGGTCAGGAGTCAATAATGGTGGAGAGCCCACTCCTAAGTTTGAACCGACCCCACCAGACCAAGCCTGTGGAACTGGTGCATTAGAAAACAAAGCGTTCCAATTTATTCCCAGCTCCCTAAGGGCTTCTTCGCTTACCTCTGTTATCCTTGCCTCAATTCTAACTCTTACGGGCTCCTCGCTTATGTATTCTTTGAACCTATCCATTATGTTTTCTATTACCTCTGGGTAATCTGTGATCATTACTGCGTTGAATTCTTTTAAGATTGGGGTGGGTGCTGTTTGCACTTGGGCTTGTGCCTGTTGCCCTGCGGTTTGTTGGAGTTGTTGGGGTGTAGTCTCCACTCTAAATCCTCCCCCACTCAATATTACACCAGCCTCAGATCTGAAAGGTTCTATCATCTTTATGAACTCTTCGGGGGATATGTATTTAAGGTAGAAGATTTTAGTTATTGGTCTTCTTTCCCTCGGAGTTTCGCTTAGAAAACTTTTAAGTATTTTAGTGTATTCTTCAATCTGAGAGGGTGTATCGGTTATCACCAAGGCGTTAAAGGTTGGCACTTTGTTTATGACAGTATCCCTTTTAGTTTTTGGTAAAATCAGCCTGTATGCTTCTTCCACGTTTATATTTTTCAAATAAAAGACCCTTGTTATTCTCTCCTCTGTGGGAGCTATCCTTTCAGCTACTTTTTGAAAATCCCTTAGGGCTGGCTCTAATCTTTTAATCCTAGCCTCCTCGTCTCTTATGTAAATAGTCCCAAGAGTTCTATCTATTACGATCTCTGCGGAGGGGCTTACCCTCTCCTTTAGAAAACTCACTATTTTTCTGACCTGGTCCTCTCCAAGGGCTCCCACACTGAGGGTCAGTTCTCCAGCCTTTGTGATCCTATAAACCTTAGTATCCACAGGAACCGCTATAAGACCATACTCCTTGAGAATAAGGTTGATAGCCTCCCCAATGGGCATAGGCTTAAAAACAGATACGCTAACGGGCTTTTGCAGGTCTGCGCTTATGTTGGGGTCAAAGATCACATTGAGCTCCGCCACCTGAGACAGGGCTTTGAGAACAGTCTCAAGCTTAGTGTTTTCGAACCTCATCTCTCGGAGTGTGGTGGCGTAGGCAAGACTTACAAGCGCACATAAAATAATTAACAACAATTTTTTCATTTCAACCCCTCCTATTCAATATTATTAAATATTATAGGAATTTCCAAAAAATTGCAACAAAGAGCACGGAATCAAACCTATCCACTAAACCGCCATGTTCTCCAAGCAGGTTAGAAAAGTCCTTAATTCCCACCTGTCTTTTAATAAAGCTTTTGAAGAGGTCTCCCGCTAAGGCGATAAGAACTAAAGGCACTGCAAGAAGGATAGGTTTATTAATAAAGTAAAAAAAGAGCGCACCACCAAGCATACCCCCCGCCAAACCCTCCCAAGTCTTTTTAGGAGATAACCTAACCGCCAAAGGTCTTTTACCGAAAAGCTTGCCCGCATAATAAGAGGCAGTATCCACCGTGTACGCAAAAAAAACCAACTTAATAAGCTCCCATGAACCTTGGCTCTTGACCACATACAAAAACATCGGCAAAAAACCCGCGTAAATAAGCACAAGCACCGCCTTAGAAAGACAGTCCAAGGACCACACAAGGTATGCAAACAAGAAAGCGAGCAGTAAAACTCCAGCAATTCCAAGTTCAACGCCCAAGACAGCTAAAACAAGAACCAAGGGAGCAAGATAAGAAATCTCGGAAACTCCCAAAGCCTTTCCCAATTCCCTTGCCATACCAAAAGACAGAAGGCTCAGTAAGAGTAGAAACATAGAATTTGGAAGGAAGGCAGAAAGAAGAGTTGCTACGCCTATGAGAAGACCTACGCCTTCCCTCCCTTTAGAGAACCGCACCGAATCTTCTCTCCCTGCAGGAAAAGTCTTCCAAGGCTTTTATGAGCTCTTCCTTCGTAAAATCTGGCCAATAAACCGGTGAAAAGTAAAATTCAGTGTAGGCAACATGCCAAAGGAGAAAGTTAGAGACTCTCTCTTCTCCAGCGGTTCTGATAAGCAGATCTGGGTCCAGAATGCCCGCAAGGTCTAAAAATTGGGTAAATGTTGCCTCGTTTATACTCTTGATGCCAGAGTTTAACAATTTGTTTATTGCCCTTATTATCTCATCTCTGCCTCCGTAATCCACTGCTAAGATAACCGTAAGGGATCTACAGTTCTTCGTTTCTCTCTCCGCGTAATCCATAACCTTTAGGGTGCTTTTAGGAAGTCTATCCCTCCTTCCTATAAACTTCAGCCGTATGTCTTTCTCCTTCAACTCTGGAACTTTTTCGTTTAAATAGTTCTCAAAGAGCTCAAAGAGGGCTTTTATTTCCTCCTTGGGTCTTTTCCAGTTTTCTGTGGAAAAGGTGTATAGTGTCAAAAACTCCACGCCCAGCTCCTGGCATGCATAGACCACCTCTTCTGCCCTTTTTACCCCCTCGTAATGCCCAGCTATCCTTGGCAGTCCTCTCTCCCTTGCCCATCTCCCATTACCATCCATTATGATCGCTAAATGCTTGGGTATCCTCAACATTGTTCATAATTATAACCAAACTGTTCCTTCAGTCGTGCTTATGAGTAAAAGTCATACAGTGTGATGGGTTGGGCTAATGAGCACTTCTCAAAGGAACCAGACCAAGGGCTTGGCTTTCAGGGTATGGTTTGGTTTGTCTTTGCGGAAATCATAATATTCGGCTCAATCTTTGTGGGTTTTTGGATGGCAAGGGTAACGCACGCCACTGAATGGGTTACAAAATGGATCCCCGAGGGTGGAATGAGCTTGCCCCTGGTAGGTCTTCTGACCCTTATCCTTTGGGCTTCAAGCTTTACCATATGGAAGGCGGAGAAGGCTTTGGAACATAACGACCTTGGTGGATACCGTATGTGGCTTATAGCAACTATGGTGCTCGGTACCCTGTTCTTAGCTTTGCACGCTTGGGAGTGGATGCACCTTTGGGAAAAGGGCTTCACAATAAGCGCCCACATGTATGGCACTGGTTTTTACATGCTAACTGGCGTGCACGCTTCCCACGTCATCGTAGGAATAGGTATGCAGTTGGTGCTTTTGCTAACAAGCGGTAAAGCCCTTGGAAAGACCACTCCAATAAAGGCTGCAAGCTTTTACTGGCACTTTGTGGATCTAGCTTGGCTTTTGGTAGCCGGCACCGCCTACATAGTGGGTTCTTACGGAACCTTTTAAGCCATGAGGTGGGTGTTAGTCCTGCTTACCGTGTTTGGGGTTTTAGCCCTTAGCTGGGCTGTGCCCATGCCCAAAGACCATGAAGGCTTCTTTGACCCAACAATCTTGAAGATTGAAGAGGAAAAGTATTTGGGCAAACAGGTTGCGGATGTGGAATTTACCGACGAACAGGGGAGAACCCACAAGCTTCTGGACTACATAAAGGGACATCCCACCGCCCTGATCCTCGGCTACTACACCTGCGACTCCGCATGCCCTCTCATAATCAAAAACGCCATAGACGCATCCAAAAACATAAGCAAAGACTTCAGGGGAATTGTGCTTTCCTTTGACAAGGAGGATACTCTAAAAGACCTGCAGGAGTTCAAGAAAAAGCTGGGTATTTCTCCCTCCCCACGCTGGACCTTTGGCATTATGAGGGAAGAGGATATAAAGAAGTTATCCCAGTCTCTGGGTTACAGGTTCTTCTACTCAAGGCAGGACAGGGTTTTTGTCCATCCCAACGTGGTGATATTTATAGACCCAGAGGGCAAGGTGTCAAGATACCTGTATGGTATATCTCCAAGGGAGACAGATTTTAGGATCGCCTTGGCGGAGGCGGAGACCTTCAGGATCACCAAAAACACCATAGTGGATATAGCCTTCATGGTTTGCTACAAGTATGACCCCAACACGGGCAAGTATGGACTAAACCCAGTAGTGCTCTTTGCCATAGCTGGCTTTACTTTGGGTAGCTTTACCCTTGCTTACGCCTTTATTAAAAGAGCAAAGGAGGTGCAGCCATGAAGTACCTATTGGCACTGTTAGCTTTTACGTCGTTTGTGTTTGCGGAGGAAGTGCTTGCCTACCCGAGGGCTTACTGGGAGAACTCGGTGAAGGTATGGTTCTGGGTAGCGGTCATAATTTACCTCATAGTAGCCATTCCCACCATCTATTTCATCGTCAAGTATCGCTACAAAAAGGGAGAGCATGAAGAAGGAGAACACATTGAAGGAAACACCGCCCTTGAGGTTGTCTGGACAGTCATACCCATAATCATCGTGCTGTTTTTGGGCACCTACTCCTTTGCAAACTTTGTAAAGCAAAGGAAAGCCCCAGAGGGTGCCTTGGAGCTCAAAGTGGTTGCATTTATGTGGGGTTGGGAGTTTGAGTATCCCAACGGAAAGAAGGTTTATGCCTTCTTTAATCCGGAAGGGTTCACTGCACCAGAAGAACAAAAGGCATACATACCTGCTGGCAAACCCGTTAAGGTATATATGACCTCAAGGGATGTGATCCACTCCTTCTTTGTGCATCCTGCAAAGATCACCGAGGATGCGGTGCCCGGTAGGATCACAAAGCTTTGGTTCCAAATCAACAAGCCCGGTGAATACTTTGTCTTTTGCAGGGAATACTGCGGAACATGGCACGCAAGGATGTTTGCGATCTTAAAGGTCGTTCCTGAGGAAGAGTTCAACAGGTGGCTTGGTGGAGCCGAGCCAGCCCAACAAACTTCAAGCATTGAAGCTAATATTACAACCCAATAAAAGGAGGTGCAGCCATGGCGGTAGCAAAAGCTCCTTCAATTCCATGGTATGGAGCCACCTTAAAAGAATGGCTCTTTACCACAGACCACAAAAAGATAGGTATGCTCTACCTCGTAACCACGCTCATATTCTTTGCGGTAGCAGGTCTCTTTGGTATGCTGGTAAGATTTGAACAGACTTTACCCGGTATCCAACTACCCTCTCTGTCTGGTAAAACTGGATCAGACCTTTACAACTATCTTCTTACTGGACACGGTGCAATTATGCTACTCTGGTGGGCAGTAAACGTTTGGGTAGGTGGATTTGCCAACATACTTGTTCCCCTGATGATAGGGGCGAAGGAGCTTGCCTTTCCGAGGCTAAACGCCTTTGGATATTGGGCTTTCTTTGGTGCCAGCGTGCTGGCACTTCTTACCCTCATTCCCCAAAACTGGATCATGATGCTCTGGACTGGATACCCTCCCTACTCCATAAACGAGAACGCAGGTCCTACCATCCTATATATTGCCATAGTTGCCCTTTATGGAGTATCATCCACCGCAGGTTCTGTGAATATGATCACTACCATTGTTAGCCTTAGGGCAAAGGGTCTTGGATGGACAAAGCTAAACCTTTTTGTGCACACCATAATGGCAGCGAGCCTTATAAACCTCTTTGGTGTGCCAGCCCTTCTGGGATCAATAACCCTTCTCTTCACTGACAAATACCTTGGAACAAACTTTTACAACCCAGCCTTAGGTGGAGACCCACTGCTTTACCAACACCTTCTCTGGTTCTACTCTCACCCAGTTGTTTATATCATGATCCTTCCAGCCTTTGGTGTGTTCTCTGAGGTAATATCCACCATGTCCAGAAAGCCCATATTTGGATACATATCCATGATGCTCGCTATTTACGCCATAGCGTTGGTTGGGTTCTTTACTTGGGTCCATCACATGTTCGTCTCCGGTGTGCCAGACTGGGCAAGGGTGATCTTTTCTTATACAACCCTCTTTGTGGCAGTGCCAACGGGTATAAAGATCTTCAACTGGGTGGCAACCTTGCACAAGGGTGCCATAAGGTTCAACTCTCCCATGCTCTTTACCTTGGGTGGCATTCTCATGTTCTTGATAGGAGGTCTTACGGGCATTCCAAACGCCATGGTGTCCATAGACATTGGTATATCTGACTCTCTATTTATAGTGGGGCACTTCCATTACGTGCTTGGTATGGCTCTTACCTTTGGAGCCTTCAGCGGTATGTACTATTGGTATCCAAAGATTATAGGCAAGATGTATTCGGAAGGGCTTGCAAAGCTAAGCTTTTGGCTGATGCTGATCGGTTCCAACATCTTCTACTTCTTCCAACAGTATATGGGAATGGTTCATGGCATGCCAAGAAGGTATGCAGACTATCCACCAATTCCCGAATGGATTACCTTGATGCAAATCCAAACCATTGGTGCGGTAATACTCGGAATAGGAGTCTTGCTTAGCTTTATCAACTGGATCAAGAGCCTCTGGGGTCCAAAGGCGCCCGACAATCCATGGGGTTCTCCATCCCTCGAATGGACCATGACAGACACCCCCGTGGGATCTCAAAACTTTAAAAAGTACCCCGTAGAGGTGCCCGAAGACTGGCATCCTTACGCATACTATAAGGGTTATCACACCCACATATAAGCTTATGGTGCGCCTCGTGCTGTGGCCAAAATTCCCCGCTCCCTCGGGCGGGGCTTTGTAAAAAGGGAGAGTTTAAGATGGATACGGAAAGAAGAAAAAGGGTAAGGCTTGTGGGTATAATTTTGGGCATGTTTGTTTTGGCAAGCTTTATGACGGGTCTTTTGGGTATGGCACTTTCCGAAAAAAACAGGGAATACTTC
>DAIUER010000006.1:0-1833 GCA_036845005.1 Thermocrinis sp. | reverse complement strand
TATATAGACTAAAGAACATAAGACAACTTCCTCTATTTAAACCCACGAAGTTGCCAGAAAAAACCAATGAGTGAGGTAGGACACCTTCTGATCTTTGCTTCAAGGCTCCTTGAGGTTTTTGGCTTTCTTATGGCATTGCTCTTCATATTCAAAGGGGTTGCCCTCAAGCATGTTTTTATCACTGCAGGGCTTACCGTTTCGGGTATTCTTATATCCCTCTTTGGTTTTGTTAGTGGGAAGATTTCAGCCATTCAGTCCTTTGCTATAGAATCTGTTTTTGCGGGCTTTATACTCGCCTTAGGCTTTTATGCTTTTAAGGAAAAGCAGGAAGAAAAGCTCAGACCTCCAAAACCACCGCCAAAGGGCACCAGATGTCCAGTATGCATGGGCTTTGTCAAGGAGGACCATTACTGCGTGGCACGGGAGGGAAAGGACCTGTACTATTTTGACGAAGAAGAGCACTTAAAGAGGTTTTTGGAGGACCTAAGCGAATACAAAAGGCTCAGAAAACTTAACATAAAAAACATAGAGGATGTGTTTGTAAAGGGTTGGGAGGGTTGGAAAAGGGCGGAAACCTACCTCTCTGAGTTAAAATAGTCTAAGGTGGAGCTTTCCAAGATAAAAGGCATCACTCAAAATTCAAAGGAAGTTCAGGAAGGCTGGGTCTTTGTAGCCATAAAGGGCTCCTCCACTGATGGGCATAACTTTGTTCAAGAAGCCCTAAGTAGAGGTGCCAGTTTGGTATTTGTGGAGAGGGATGTAGGAATAAAAGACGAGAGGATCATCAAGGTTGAAGATACCAGAAAACTTCTTGGAGAGTTGGCTAATGAGTTCTTTGGCAGACCTTCCAAAGGGCTAAAATTGGTGGGTATAACGGGCACCAACGGAAAGACCACAAGTAGCCATATAGTAGAGTCAGTTCTCAACACAGGGGGCATTCCCACCGGTCTTGTGGGCACCATATACTACCGCTTCAAAGACAAAATATACGAGTACGAAGGAAGAACGACGCCGGACCCTATCCAGTGGCACCGGACTTTAAAGCAGATGTTGGAGGATGGGGCAGAGGCGGTAGCCTGTGAGGTTTCTTCCCACGCTTTAGACCAAAGGCGTGTTTGGGGCACAAAGTTTTTTATAACCGCCTTTACCAATCTCTCTCAGGATCATCTGGACTATCATGGCTCTATGGAAAACTACTTTCGGGCAAAGCTGAGGCTCTTTGTGGAGTATCCACAGGAGTATTCCTTAATAAACATAGACGACGAATACGGTAGGCGAATTTTGAAAGAATTCAAAGGAAAAGCCATAACCTACGGAAGGGAAGGAAACCTTAAAATAATAAACTTTGAGACATCCATTAAAGGTAGCAGGCTTATTCTTGAGTGGGAAGGCAAGACCTACAAATTTTTCTCCAACCTAAGGGGTGAATTTCAGGCTTACAACCTCAGTTTGGGTATCCTTGTGGGCTTTCTTTTTGGCTTGGATGCAGAGACAATCCAACAGGGTATAGAAAGGGTAATCGTTCCCGGCAGGTTTGAGACCTTTTTCAAGGAAGGAAAGTTGGCAATAGTAGATTATGCCCACACGCCAGACGCTTTGGAGAAGGTTTTGATCACCGCCAGAAGGCTAACAAAGGGTAGGTTGTGGGTGGTCTTTGGTGCCGGTGGCAACAGGGACAAGACTAAAAGACCTTTAATGGGAAAGGTTGCGGAAAAGTGGGCAGACTTTGTGGTTATAACCTCCGACAACCCAAGGTGGGAAGAACCCGAAGCTATAATAGAGGACATTTTGAAGGGCATAGAGCAAAGGCAAAAGGTCTTTGTGCAAAAGGAC
>DAIUER010000005.1:0-17353 GCA_036845005.1 Thermocrinis sp. | reverse complement strand
GTGATAGAGGAGCTAAGAAGGGGCAAAGATGACCCCACAAACCTTCTGTGGGAAGAGTTTGAAAAGCTGGTCTATAAAGCTTCTCCCTACAGGCACCCCATCATAGGCTACGAAGAGACCATAAGCAAGTTCACAAGGGAGGGACTTTTGGAGTTCTTCCGCAATTATTATCAGCCCCAGAATATGGTGATAGTAGTGGTGGGCAATGTGGAGCCCTCGGAAGTTAAAAGCTTTGTGGAGGAGACCTTTGGTAAAGAGGTGGGAAAGCCCGTAAAAAGAGCCCAGTATGTGCCAGAGCCCGAACAGTTGGAAAACCGCTTTAAGGAGCTAAAAGATAAAAGGTTAGAGAGGGCATACTGGATCATAGGCTGGAGGGTAATGCCCGTGGCAGTAAAAGACTACTACGCCCTTTTGGTGCTGGACCAGATCCTCGGAAACGGCAGGACATCCATCTTTTACAAAGAACTGGTGGAAAAGGGGTTAGTGTATTCGGTATCTTCGGGAGACTTTGCAAGACCACGGGATAACCTTTTTGTTATATCCGCCAGCTTTGAGCCAAGCAGGTATAAAGAGGTAAAAGAAAGAGTAATGCAGATTTTGCGGGAGCTCCCTCAGACCCTGACCGACGAGGAGGTGCAAAAGGCAAAGCAAAGAATTATAAACTCGGAGGTCTTTGCCCTTGAGAGGGCTCAGAGGGAAGCTTACTACATTGGCTACTCCCTTACGGTGGTGGGGCTTTTGGATTACTACCTTTACTTTGAAAGCAACATAAGGTCCGTCAGAAAGAAGGATGTTCTGAGTGTGCTGGAAAAGTACATACTCAGCAAGCCTTACTCGGAAATTTTGATGGTGCCAGAAAGATGAGCGTCTTTCTTCTTATAATTTTTTTCCTTTTTAGCTTAGCCTACGGAGGTGCAAAGTTGAAAGAGGTAAATTTGGAAAACGGCGTGAAGTTGATCATAAAGGACACAAAGGGTAAGGGCATAGTGGCGGGTAGCATATTCATAAAGTCTGGCACCCATGGGGAAGAGAAGAGGGGAACCACAAACCTTATGGCAAGCCTTTTGACCAAGGGGACAAAGACCTTCAGCTCCTACGATATTGCCAGTGCCTTTGAGGACTGGGGCGGTAGCATAGAAGCCTCCACCGCAGACGATTACATATACTTAGCCTTTTCCACAAGACCGGAAGGGCTTGAGCAGGGGCTAAGGGTAATAGAGAGCATCCTTTTGGAGCCCATCTTTCCAGAGGAACAGCTACGGGTGGAAAAAAGAAGGATCATAGCAAGCATAAGGTCGAGGAGGGAAGGCGGCTTTGAGCTTGCCATGGAAAGGCTCAGGTTAATAACCTACAGGGGAACATCCTATGAATTTGCTCCCGTAGGAAGGGAGGAGGACGTGGAAAAGGTAGAGAGGGAGGACCTTATAAAAAGATGGCAACAGGTTCTGAAGGGTAAAAACATTGTGGTGGCTGTTGTGGGAGATATGCCCTTGGAAGAGTTGGAAAAAAGGTTCAGGGCTGTCTTTTCCAAGTTGCCACCTGGTGAGTTCAACCTTAGGGCGGAGGACAAGCCCATAAAGGAGAGCTTGGTGGAGAAGGTTCAAAGGCAAGGTGCCCAGGCAACCATTTTGTGTGCCTTCGAAGGCGTTCCACTGAATAGCCCGGACTTTTTTGCCCTTAGGGTTCTAAACAGCATACTGGGGGATGGCATGACCTCCAAGCTCTTTGATGAGCTCAGAGAAAATAGGGGATACGCTTACGCTACTTACTCTATGTTTCCCATAAGGCTATACTCTCCGAGGGTCTTTGCATACATTGGCACTTCTCCGGACAAAAGAGAAAGTGCCCTAAAGGACCTGCTTTGGGTGGTGCAAGAGGCAGAGATCACCAATGAGGATTTAGACCTTGCCAAGAAGAAGGTCATAGGTGGCTATCTTTTGGACAGACAAACCAGAAACAGACAAGCCTTTCAATTGGGCTTTTGGGAGGTAATGGGCTTTGGCTACAAAATGGACCAAGAGTATGTGAAATACATAGAGGATGTGCTCCTTGAGGATGTCTTAAGAGTAAGAGAGAGCCTAAAAAAAGCCCATCAGTGCGTGGTGGTGGAGCCGTAGGTGAGCTTAATCACAGCATTGCCCGTTTGAGAGGCTATCTTTAATAGCAATGGTTGAAATTCCTTTGGAGCTTGCCCAAAAGTGTGTGAAGTGTGCCCTGTGTAAGTCGGTATGTCCCACCTATCCCTACATCCAAGAGGAGGCAGGCTACGCAAGGGGAAGGCTCGTCTTGGCAGAAATGCTTCTCAGTGGTGAGCTCAAGGACGGAGAAGCATACAAGCACCTGGATCAGTGTGCCATGTGTAGAAGGTGCGAGTGGGTCTGTCCCAACGGAGTGGAGTATAAAGAAATCGTAGCTACCGTCAGAAACACTCAAGAGAAATCCTTTGTTAAATCCGCCGGGTTAAAAAGCTTGGAGCTCTTGCAGTCAAAAGTGGGACGAAAAATAGTCAAGCTAACGGGCAAGCTGATGGAAAAGTTGCCCTTTGAGGAAGTAAAGGTGCCCTTTCCCACCGGTGCGGTAAAGTTTATGCCAAAGCCGGACGGGAAAGCCTTTAGCCTGAGGGGAAAGACCTTTAAGGCTGAGCAAGAAAAGGGTGTGCTTTTGTTCTTTACGGGGTGTATGATAGACGCCTTTTACTCAAAGACAGGGGAGAACGTTATAAAGCTTATGAACAAAGCAGGCTGGACAGTGGTGGTGCCAGAGGATATTAAATGCTGTGGTGCTCCACATTACTACTCGGGCAACAAGGAAGCCTTTGAAAGATTGAAAGAACACAACCTGAAGGAAATGGAAAAATACCAGTTTGATGGAGTGGTGGTAGCCTGTCCCACCTGCGGTGGTGCCCTCCAAGAGGACTATGGTCTGAAGAAAAAAGTATATGACTTTGCGGAGCTACTCTTTGAGGGCAAGCTAACCTTTAAAGGCAAAGGGACAAAAATTACCTTTCATGTGCCCTGCCACTCTTACAGTGCCATGAGGGTAAGCGACAAAATCTTTTATGGCTTGCTAAAGGGCGTGGAGGGCGACCAGCTGATAAAGGGGGAAAAGGACAAATCCTGTTGTGGCTTTGCGGGGCTCTTTTCCATAACAAACCCTAAGCTATCCAAAAGCATACAACAGGAAAAGATTGAAGACCTAAAAAAGACGGGTGCAGAGGTGGTGCTTACCTCTTGCCCAGGCTGTGTGCTAAACCTTAGGGATGGCACAAAGGCAAACAAAACCAACCAAAAGGTTATGCACCTTGCAGACTACCTGGCAGATTGTTTATAATTTCTATCAATGCTCAGGCAAGAGGATATAGTGGCAAGGAGCGTATCCATTGAGGTGGTCGGAGAGGTCCACCGTTGCAACGAGGGCGAATATTCAAAGTTCTACTGCCTACCCGTAAAGATCATCTTTGACAACGGTGAAGAGAGGGAGTACATGCTGAGGGCTCACGGAGAACCAAAAACACTGCTTGACTTTTTGGAAAACAAGAAGGGAATAAGGGACAAGATGGAAAAATCTTTCTTTCTTTTGAAAAACGGAGAAATTATTTCTGGTAGCTACCTTTTACAATTGGTTAATGGTTAGCAATGTGTTTGATTGTCTTGCACTACAATTCACAATGCAGAGTAAGACAGAGAGAGGAGTTAATTCAGAGTTCAAAGCGCTGTTCCATTAACTGACCATTGCCTTATTCTTTTCTCTGCAAGCCTAACATAATTCTCGTTTATTTCGTATCCTATGTAAAACCTACCTGTTTTTAAACATGCTAATGCAGTTTGTCCGCTACCCATAAAAGGATCGAGCACAACATCTCCTTTAAAACTGTAAAGCTGGATAAGTCTATAAGGAAGCTCCACAGGAAAAGGAGCAGGATGCCCTATCTTTTTTGCTGTTTCAGGTTTCATATACCACACGCTCCTCGTAAACTCTAAAAACTCTTCTCTTGTTATAGTATCTTCCTTATTTTCCGTTTTGGGTCTTTCAAAGAAATTCTTAGAAAATACAAGTATGTATTCGTGTTCATCCCTAAGTGTTGGATTTTTTGCAGACATCCATGTGCCCCAAGCAGTTGAAGGAGCACCGCCACCCTTTTTCACCCATATTATCTCTCCTCTCATGAGAAATCCCAGATTAAGCATATCTTCTATAATAAAAGCGTGCAGTGGTATGTAAGGTTTTCTACCAATATTGGCAATATTTATACAAGCCCTACCACCTGGAACAAGCACTCTGTAAACCTCTTTCCATACTCTTCTTAAGAATTCCCTATACTCCTCAAGACTCATGTCTTGATCATACTCTTTCCCAACATTGTATGGAGGGGATGTGATCATAAGATGTACAGAGTTATCAGGCAACTCGGACATACTCTCTGAAGACTTACAAAATATCCTGTTTAATATCTCTTTGGGCAAATTATTTTCCATATATTGGACAGGTTCGTTGCAAAATTCTTTGTAAATCTTTCTTTCGTAGAATGGTGATGAATCATGGGCTATCCTGCCTCTGCTTCCAAATTTGGAAGTTTTAGTATTTATTCTTCTTGCCATAGCTCAACCCATCGAACATATGGATCATAGTTTATTTTATCAGATATTCGCCAATCAATTTCTACGTTTACGCTTAGTGGATGACTGATACAAGCACCAAGAGCTTCTGAATTTATTTCTATACCTCTAGGGTTTGTTCCACGTTTAGGAAGTTTAAAATATCTCTGGACACCGTAGGAGTTAAAGATTTCCCTCTGAACTTTTAAAGGCACATAAGAGAAAACACCTGTATTGTTCCAAACTACTTGAATAAATATTAGATCACAGGTGGGAGTATAGTCTTTGACAAACTCTTCCACTTTTTGCCAATCAACTGTCCAGACAATCTTAACACCACTTAAACCTTTGCCAGATTTAGTTTTTATAGATATAGGGTTATCATGTCCCTTCAGTATAACATCTGCCTCTGGGAAAGTTATAGGTATGTCGGTTATCACATTTTCTTTGCCAAACTTATAGATGAGTAAAGCTACTATTATCCTCTCCCGTAAACTTCCTACCTCCATTCCTGTGTGCCCGCCTCTGGAACTTTCAATCTCAGCTATTCTAAAAAGATATGGTAGCCTCCTCTTTATTCTTGAAACCCAGAGTTCATTTTGTAAAAAAGGTGTTAAAAGGTCAGCCATTTTATCTCTTCAGCATTTTAACTTGAACGCTCTCCAATAATAGCATTATAAAGCTTTCCATCTCTCTTCCCGCGAGATCAACGTCCGTGTCCTGCGGAATGAAGCCTCTTTGGAATGCCTACTGAGACCAAACCTAAAGTTTCCCTCTGCGTATCGGTTAAACTCCTCATCGCTAACCTCAAGGGCAAACTTCCAAAAGTTTAGATTTTTATCGTCAAAGCGGTGTAAGTTTTCAAGAAAGGTCTTTTTAAGCTCTTCCTTCGAAAAAGCCATTAAGAGTTCCACAGGGTTGTGATACATCATTGCCCTTATGAGAAGCTCTCCTTCGTCTTGCGTCCTGTCATGCATATCTTTCAAGGATGGCTTTTCTTTCAGAGGACATCACAAAAAATAGTTTAACGCCCAAATTTTTCCCTCACTATGGCTATGTCTCTCTCTATCTGTTTTATTAGCTCATCCTTCGAGGAGAACTTTTTTTCTTCTCTCAAAAAGCTCAAAAATTCCACTTTTAGCCTTTCTCCGCGAAGGTTTCCCTCAAAGTCCAATATATGAACTTCTAAAACCTTTGCCTTTCCGTCAAAGGTGGGTCTAAAGCCGTAGTTGGCTACTCCCAAAAACTGCCCATTCACCCTGACCGCATAAACACCCTCCTTTAAACACAGGTTTTCCGAAGGTCCCAAATTGGCGGTAGGGTAGCCGAGGGAACTGCCCCTGCCAGAGCCTCTGACTACTTTTCTCTTGACCCAATAATTTTCTCCAAGATATTCACTGGCTTCCTCCAACCTTCCGCTGTGCAAAAGCCTCCTTATGTATGTGCTACTTATTATGTGCCCGTTTTTGTAAAAGGGCTCTGCAGTTTCCACTTCAAAGCCAAGCCTTTGGCCCATTTCCTTTGCCAACTCCACCTCTCCTTCCCTTCTGTAGCCAAACCTCCAGTCATACCCCACAAGAAGATACCTACACCTTAGCCTTTCAAAAAGCACATGCTTTAAGAAGTCCTCTGCCCTGATGCGGGAAAATTCTCTGTCAAAGTTTATAAAAACCGCCCTGTCTATGCCAAGCCTTAGTATTCTTTCAGCCCTTTCCAGGGGGTCCGTAAGCTCGCAGGGTTGCTGTCCTGGAGAGAGAACCTTTGAGGGATGGGGATAAAAGCTCAGAACACAGCCCTTTAGTCCTCTCCTTTGGGCACTTTCTATTAGCTTCTTTAAAAGGGACTGATGCCCAAGATGGACACCGTCAAATACACCCACCGTTATGGCATGTTCCTCTTCTAGCCCTTCGTAGCAGGGAAGGTCCTTCAGGCATTTAGAATTTACCCTGAGGGACACTACCTTTTCCATAGCCTAAGGACCTTCTCCCAAAAGCTAACCTCCTGACTTACCTCAACCCTCTCTTCCACTATGAACCTGTCAAGGTAGTCATCCAAAAGGGTAAATCGGTCGCAAACCTTCCTGAGAAGATAGGAACTTGTGCTTTTAAAGGAGGCATTTTCTACCCTTTTGCCCAAGCCCTGAATTTCCTCCACCGTGTAGGAAAAATCGCTGTCGCCCGTTACCAGTATGGCGGTGTCATATGCGTTTTTGTATGCCAAACTCAGCATATCCGTAGCTAACATAATATCCACTTCCTTTTCCAAAAACTCTCCACTTGGAAGCCTTCTCAGTCGGGCGGTCTTTACCTTCAGACCCTCCAAGGCTAACTCCTCCAAAAAACGCTTTTGCCTGAGAAAGCTCTCCCATTCGGGGGAGTTTTTCTTTAGATCCTTCTCTTGGGGCACCGCACCATAAAAGTAAGCCCTAATAAGCCTTCTGTCTTCAACCAAAAAGCCCACCAGCCTGCTGTAATCTATCCTTATGTTCAAAGACTTTATGGCATGAAAGACATTTGAACCATCTATAAACACAATTACCCTTTCTATCATAAAGGAAAGTTTATATCTTCCACCTTGGAAGGGCTCTCACGCCATCAAACTTCTTCTTAAGGTCCTCCCTGACTATTACCTCTACAACCGCCCTCTCTTCCAAGGCAAGCTCTACCACATCCCTAAGGGCTTCCTTCAAGCTATTCATAAACCTTCCTCGTTAAAAATCCATGGGATTTGGTCTAAGCTTTCTATATTATAAACCGCCATAAAGAGCCTTTCTAAACCCACAGAACAACCAGAAAACTCAGGAATTTTTGGTAGAGCCTGCAAAAGCTCTTCATCTATGGGAAGGTTTCTACCTTTGACCCATTCTTTCATCCTTTCCCTTAGCTTTTGAGGGTCCCTCTCCTCCGTCCAGCCGTTAGCTATTTCTATGCCTTTTATGTAAAGCTCAAACCTCTCCGCATAACCGTCCTTCACTACTCCATACATGGCAAGCTTTGAAGGAAACTTTATTAAAAAGGTGGGCTTTTCGGAAGCTAAACGCCTTTCCAACTCCACATAGAGCCTGTAGAAGATGGTCTCCCAGTCTTCCTTGTCGTCAAAATCATAGCCATAAGCCATTAGGTTGTTTTTTAATATCTCCTCCTCCTCAGATAAGACTATGCCCAGGTATTCTTCAAAAGCTTTCTCCAGCTCCAAAATCTGAAAGTCTTCAAAGCCAAAGAGAGTTAAAAGCCCTTCCAAGTCCTCTATAAGCCCTCTGTAGTCTGTTCCAACTTTGTAAAACTCCAACATGGTGAATTCAGGTCTGTGCAATCTTCCATACTCTCCGTTTCTAAACACTTTTGTTATCTGAAACATATCTTGAGGAAAGCTTGCCAGCAGTTTTTTCATGGTATGTTCTGGGGAAGTATGTAGCCAGTAGCTTTTCGTTTGACCTTTTAATGTCAAATTTACCTTGATAGGCTCTATGTGTGGGTCTGCATTGGGATAGCTTTGCAAAATGGGTGTGGAAACCTCCAAGTATCCCTTTGAACGGAAGAATTGGCGCACTTTTTCCACAAAGTCCGACCAAGCGTAAAGCAATTGGTGGTTCATCTTATTATTATATTCAACCCAAGCACTTTAGCCAACCACGGTATTAGTTAATTGGACGGGGAAAAGGGAATTTAAATGCATTGAGATATTCTTAAAAACTTATATAAGTAGAAGATAAAGAAGATATAAGTAAAAATTAGCACACATTCTTTGACAAAATCGTATATTAATATCCAGTAAAAATTTATCTCAAAAAGGAGGTTTTACTATGGACAGACGGGGCTTTTTTAAGCTTTTGGGTATTGTTGGTTCAATACCTCTGTTGGGTAATTTTGCCCACTCAGCACCGCCAAAATTAGGTTTTAAGGACCTAAAAAAAGAATCACAAATAAATGTAGTTTATCATGCGGATTTTGGGGATCCTCAAAGGTTTACGACCATGCTACGTAATATAAGGAATCATCTATCTGTATACGATAATGACCCAACCAAGATTAAGATAGTGATAGTTGCCCACGGACCAGGTGTAAAGTTCTTTATGAAGGACCTAACAGGAAGCCCTTGGGAAAAAGAAAATCTTGATCCTAAAATAGGTGAAGAAGTAATGGACCTCAACGCATACGGTGTGGATCCGCTGATATGCGAAATAACCTTAACAAGGTTAAAGCTTGACCCTAATAAGCTTTATGACTTTTGCAAGATAGTCCCCTCTGGAGTGGGTGCGGTAGGTGAGCTCCAAGTAAAGGGCTATGCATACATAAAAGTTCAATAACCTTCTATGTAAGGCGGGCTTTTAGTCCGTCCAATCAAAAGCAGTATAATTCTTTTGTGTCCGCAAAGGCAGAAGTAATAGTTATAAAAAAATTTCTTGTGGGAGAGTGGGACCTGCTGGCTTATGCTTATGGAACCGTCGGGAGGTGTAAGATATTTGTAAAAAGAGGCTTCCATCCAGAGGAATCTTACTGCGGTTTTTTTGAGCCTTTTAACTTGCTGACCATAGATTATCACCAATCGGGAGACCTTCTTATCCTGAACGACCTTGTGTCCGCCAAGCTATACTCTTACTTAGCCTTAAAAAGCTACGACCGGTTTTTATGGATGTCCAAGGTCCTTCAGACCATACTAAGGTGGGTAGCCTATTACGATAGCTCTATTTTCAAACTTCTACAAAGTTTTCTGCTTTTGGATGTGAAAAATCACAAAGTGTTTGATATAAAGCTAAAGCTTAGCCTGATAAAGGTTATGGGAATATATAAAAGGGTAGAAGATGTAAGCCTTGCGAGTATAATAGAAAAGATTGATCAACAAACTTCCCTTGATAGGTTAGAAAGACTACGATTAAGCGAGCAAATCTACAGGTCTATAAACGAGATTCTGGAGGATATGCTAAAGGGCACCCTTGACTGACAGGCTCCTTTTAGTTATATTTTTCTGAAGGGGGAGACTGTTATGAAGAGAGTTGTTTTTCTATTTATGCTGAGTTTTTCACTGGTTAGCAACACCTCCATAACAAAGTTGGGTGTGGGTGGTCTTGGGAAATCTAACGTAGAACCTTCGGAAATTTACTCCGACCCTTTAAAGGAACTGGACACAGAAAAGATAGATGAACTTATAAGAAGGGAAATGTCTGTGGAGGAAGCCTTTAGGGAGTTGGCAAACATCAAAACTGTTGATATGGTCAAACCGGATATCTGGCCCGTGGTGGGGGTTATAACCTCCGATTATGGTTGGCGTGTTATAGGTAGGCGTAGGGAGTTCCACACGGGTATAGACATATCTGCGCCTTACGGCACACCGGTTAGTGCGGCCGCAGATGGCAGGGTGGTGTATGCGGGTTGGCTGAGAGGCTATGGATACACTGTTATAATCTATCATGGTTATGGCTTTGCCACGCTTTATGCCCACCTTTCAAGCATATCCGTTAGCTATGGAGACAGGGTGGTAAAGGCACAGATCATAGGCAGAGTGGGTAATACTGGCAGGTCCTTTGGTCCTCACTTGCATTACGAAGTGATAAGATACGGTATGCGTCAGAACCCGATAGCCTATCTGCCTTAGAGGAGCCCTCTTCTTTTCAGGGCGTCTTCGTATATTCTTTTGTAGAGATGGTTCCACTCGGGCGTCCCTTCCACAATTCTCCTTGAGTAAGACTTTATTCTTTCCCTTACCTCTTTGTCTATTTCTTCCTCTTCCCTGAGGGCTTCCATAAGGATAGCCCTTATCCGAGATCTTATAATATGAGGTTCTTCGTATATTTCCACCGTGTCGTCCTCTAATATTAAATCCTTTATCATCCCTGCTATCTGGTTCATCCTCTCCCTTTTGTTTATGTTTATGTTCATCTCCTCCGCAAGCTTGCTCCTAACAGCCTTGTAGGCGGTCCTGTAGTCTAGGCTCGCTTCCTCCACAAGGTCCATCTTTTCCTTTAGGATCTCTCTCGTTTTCTCGTCAAGAAGTTTCTCTTCCTCCTCCACCTTTTTGAAAATGCCGATTATTTTCTTTTTAAACACATAAGGGTCCTCCGCCTCAATGATCCTCTCCTCCGTTAGTTCTCTTATGATCCTATCTGCAATGCGTTCCACCAGCTTTTCAGGCAGTCTCATAATGTGTTAATTATATCACAAAAACCTCTCCAAAATTTCCCATACCTCCTGTGTATACTTGCTTTCTTTGTTGTTTATTATCAATGGGCTTTCAACTACAAGCTTGGGATTTAGGTTCTTTACACCAGCTATGCGAACCAACTTGGCATGTTTGTCTGTAAATGAGTGAAAAAACTTTAAATATGCGGGCTTTATGTTTAAATTTTCCATAATATTGCAAGCTTCCAAAAGCCTAAAAGAGGGAATAAGCAGGTTAATAAAACCTCCATCTTTCAAAATATAGGCGCTTGCCCTCAAAAAATCCTCCAGTTTTCCATAAGTTTCTGTGTGATATGGATTGTTTTCTTTTGCACTTTGCTTTGGGTAAAAGGGTGGGTTTAGAACCACACAATTTACACTCTGCGGTTTCAATTTTTGGTCTATTTCTTTAACATCTGCCTCTAAGATCTCCACACGGTGCTGAAGATGATTATTTTCAACATTTTTACGTAAGAGCAAAAGCATGGTTGGGTCCCTTTCTATGGCAAGGACCTTGCAGTGAAATTTGAGGGCTATGGGTATGGACAGGGCGCCAAAGCCGGCACCAAGGTCCGCCACCACATGATTTTTTTTTATACCTTTCAGGGCTGATAAAAAGAGAATTTCTACTACAGAGAGCCTATGTTGTTTTGGCTGGATAAACCTTACCTTTCCTCGGAAAAACTCAAACTCCTTAAACCCTTCCAAACCTTTCCACTAACTCTATTAGCGTCCTTGCCCTCTCTATTTGTTTTGTAATCTCTCCTATTTCTTCCATTGCTTGTGCAGTGGCGAGCTTTCTTGCCCACTTTTCAAACTCTTCCTTTTCCTTTCCTACATCAATTTCTCCTACTGTGTATGCCTCTTCTGCCAGTATGATCACCTTCTCGGGGGTCACATCCACAAAGCCATAGGTTACCGCAATGCCTCCCTCTGCCTTTCCGTCAAAATACACAAGACCGGGCTTTAGAAGTGTCATAAAATACATATGCATTTCAAAGACGCCTATCTCTCCCTCAGCGGTGGGAATATTTACCGAATTCACCTCCTAGGAAAAAGCCAAACCTTTGGGCGTTACGATCTCAACCTTTATCATGGTAAAGAAATTATATCACACTGGTATCCTATATTTCTCTTGCGTTAATAAATCCACACCTACCTGTAGGTTTTCAATCCAGTTTATAAAGCGCTCAACCATTTCCTTGCCCTTGAATATGGCACCGTGTTGGGGAACGATCATTTCTATATCCAACTGACGGACCATGTTTGCCCAGAACTTGAGAACTTTATTGCTTGCCATATACCTTTTGTGAAAGCCCTCCATGTATTTTATGTGCTCGTCAAAGTTCTCCACAAAGAAGTAATCCTGTCCCAGGCTCGCCCCAAGGTCTCCAGAAAACAGGATCTTAGAGCAAGGATCATAGACCTGAAAGTTGCCCGAGGCGTGCAGAAAGTGGGCGGGGAGTATTAAAAGCTCACAGTCTCCACCCAAGACGACCTTTGTCCCACCGTCGTCTATGGGAATGACCCTATCTTCTAACTGGCTGTCAAGCCCAAAGTGTGGCACAAATCTCACCCAAAGTTTAGACATGTATGCCTGTGCCTTCGTGGTCATTAGCCAACCGTTTAGTGCTGCCACTATGTCTGGGTCCTCATGGGACAGGAAGATGTATTTTATCTGGCTTGGGGGAATGTAAGGAGAAATTTCCGATAAGAGCTTGGTAAAGACCTTATGACCTCCGGGGTCTAAAAGCATTCCTTCACCCTTGTGAATTATGAGCACCTGGTTTGCCTGCACCGCACTGGCGGGCGTCAGCTCTTCAAAAAAGATAACTTTGTGCTCTGGTGTGTCGTAAATTGCTCTCTTAGTTTCCATATCACACCTCCATGTTTATGAATTATAAAGGATGCTTGGTTTGTATGAGTTTTTTTAGGGCACCAAACCTTGTATCTTCCTGGGGTTCCTCCAGTGTGGGAATTTGGCAATCCGCACTACACAGGGGCTTTATGGGAAGGCTTAGTATGATCTGTTCTCTTACAAGGTCTGTCAGATTGAAATTTTCCTCATCCTCCAAAAAGAAGATATTTAGGTCCTGTGCCTTTAGACTAATTGAGAGCTTTTCCGGATATTTTTCCAACCTTATGGTTTCCGTGCTCTCAAGCTCTTTTACAAAGGGCGTTAGGCACCGACTGCACTCAAGCTCTATGTTTCCTTTTATACCCAGATGCACCTCGTAGCCGCGGGGGATCTTCTCTATTTGAATTTCCACTTCCACAGGTCCCTTTAGCTCTCCCAAGTCTGGGGGCAGGTCTAACTCTTCAGGTTTTATTTTGTAAAAACCTGAAAAGCGGGCGGTTGTTTTAAATATCTCTTTGAGGTTAAGTGTGGGCATAGTAGGGTTTAAAATAATCTGTGGGTATATTTTTTCAAGGAGGTTTGCATGAAAGTAGTATGCGTGGGTGGAGGAACGGGACTTTCAAACCTTCTTAGGGGTTTAAAAAAGGAAGTGGGTAATCGGGTAAAGGAGCTATCTGCAATAGTAACGGTAGCGGATAGTGGGGGTAGCACAGGCAGGATAAGGAAGGCTTATCAAATACCCGCACCGGGGGATATAAGAAACTGCTTGGTTGCCCTTTCGGAAACGGAGGAGGTCCTCCAGAAGCTCTTTCAGTATAGGTTTAAGGGGGAAGAACTTGGGGGACATTCCTTTGGAAACCTCTTCCTTGTGGCACTGACAGACATAACAGGAAGCTTTCTGTCTGCCATAAACTTGGCATCTCAAATACTCAGAACAAAGGGAGAGATAATACCCGCCACCACAGAAAGCGTTAATCTTTGGGCAGAGTTTTCCGATGGAAAGGTGGTCGAAGGGGAGGAAAACATAACCGAATACGGAAAAAGTAGTAAGGCTAAGATCGCCCGGATTTGGATTGAGCCTGCAGATGCCAAGCCTCCCATAGATGCCATAGCAAAGCTTCAGAGTGCAGACCTTATAGTCTTTGGTCCTGGTAGCCTTTACACCAGCATAGTGCCCAATTTGCTCATAAAGGACATAAAGTCTGCGGTGGAAACCTCTCCAGCCATCAAGGTCTTTGTGGTAAATGCTATGACCCAGCCGGGAGAGACAGATGGCTACTCCGCTTATGACCATATAAGGGGCTTTTTGACCGCAACGGGTCTTTCAAAGATAGATATAGCCATCGTAAACACAAAGATGCCCTCCGATAACCTTTTGAGAAGATACATAGAACAAGGTCAGGAACCGGTAATTCCCGATGTGGCAAAAATCGCAAGGGAGGGAATAACCGTCTACGCGGAGGACCTCATAGGAGAAAATGAAGACTTTATAAGGCACGACCCAGAAAGGCTCACAGAGGTCATACTAAGGGCAGTTTCTCATGCACTTTCTCAACTTTGACACCGCCCTATTGCCGGAGGAAGAGGTTGAGGTCCTCATCGTAGGAAGCGGTATAGGGGGTCTCACCTGTGCCTTAGTTCTCTCTGAGCTTGGACTAAAGCCTACCCTGCTGACCAGGGGCATAGGAAACACCTTTTACTCTCAGGGTGGTTTAGCCTGTGCGGTGCATCCACAGGACAGCCCATCGTTGCATTTTATAGATACCCTAAGGGCAGGAAGGGGTCTTTGCAACCCTAAGGCTCTGCTTATCATGGTGGAGGAGGGCGTTCAGAGGGTGGCAGACCTTGAAAGATGGGGAGTAGTCTTTGACCCAGAGCCTGCCTTAGAAGGGGGACACTCTTTTCCGAGGGTTTTAAAGGTAAAAGACTACACAGGAAAGGCAATATACACCACCCTTTGGAACAGAGTAAAGGAGAGGGGAATAAGGATAATAGAGGGGGAACTTCAAGAGATTTTGGGAGATGAGTGTGTGGAGGGTGCTTTGATCTATGAAAGGGGAAGCCTTAGGGTTTTGAGAACCAACCTTTTGGTGCTTGCGGTGGGCGGTGCGGGCTCTATGTTTTTGCATTCCTCCGGACATGTGAAGGGGGACGGCATAGGTATAGCCTTCAGGAAAGGCGTTCCCATAAAGAACCCAGAGTTTGTGCAGTTTCATCCTACCCTCTTGGAGGGCACCTCCTTTCTCATCTCCGAGGCGGTTAGAGGGGAGGGGGCAACTCTTATAGATAGCAGAGGCAACCGCTTTGTGGATGAGCTACTGCCAAGGGACCAGGTGGCAAGGGCAATTTACTCAAAGCTAAAGGAAGGGGAAAAGGTCTTCCTTGACCTCAGACCCATTGCAAAAAAAGGCATAGACCTAAAGGAGAGGTTCCCGGTCATATACTCTGAGCTTTTGAAGAGGCACATTGACCCATATAAGGAGCCCGTGCCCGTGGTGCCCGGTGCCCACTACTACATAGGGGGCTTGGAAGTATCCACCTACGGACAAACTGCCCTTTTGGGGCTCTACGCGGTTGGAGAGTGTGCCTGCACTGGCGTGCATGGGGCAAACCGCTTAGCGTCCAACTCTCTTCTGGAGGGCTTGGTCTTTGGCTACAGGACCGCCTACCGAATATATCAAGACAGAAAACACATCAAAGGCTCAAAGGGACACTTCAAAAACTCCTCCCAAGGAAACCGCCAGCCTAAATACACCTTTGATGGTCTAAAAAGGCTCATGTGGGAGCACTGCGGAATTGAAAGGGAAGAGGAGAGTTTAAGAAAAGGCTCAGAAAAACTCTTAGATTGGCTCAGGGATTGGAAGGAGTGGAAGAGAACACCTCAAAACAGACAGCTTTTTGATATAAGCATTACCGCCTTGGCTACCCTGTGGGCAAGCCTGCAAAGAAGAGAGTCAAGAGGGTGTCATTACAGGAAAGATTACCCGTCCCAAAGGGACCAGTTTGAGAGGGATAGCGTAATACACCTTTTTGAGTTAAACTTCTTTCAATGAAGTTGAGAAAACTTTTTAAAGAACCCACAGAGGTGGATTTGCAAATCTCCGAGCTTTTTAAAGATTGGCAGGAGCTGAGCTACCGCGTGCAAACAGGGCAAGTGGGAGACTGCACCGTAGTGGAGGTTCAAATAGAGCCTGAGGGCTTTGATAGTCTTTTAGGCATCTTTTCAAGCAGAGAAGAAGCTATGGGAGCCTTTTTGGGTTTGGCGGAAGAGCAAGGATGGGAAAAGGTTCCGCAGAGCTTTGTCTTTTACCACGCCATCTTTGACGGCAACCGGGTGATAGCGGGCATAAAGGTAGATGGTCAGGTTAAAACCTACGACCAGCTCAGGTTAGAGGAGATGATCAGAGAGTTGGCAAGCAAAGACCGGGTGGTGGTCTATTCGGTGGAGGTGATCACTTACATAAAAGATATATATCCAGAGATAGACAGGAAAACCTATTCCATAGCCAAAGCTATAGCCCAAAAGGGATTTACTCCGCCAAACTTGGAAGAGCTTGCTAAACTGTATGGCAGGGATATTAGCACCTTGGAGCTTGCCTTGGGCTTTATTGAAAGCTTGGCAAAGGGTAAGGTTAGGTTGCCCGCAGGTGAGGTTGAATTGCCTCCTTTGGACGCTCTTCTTGAACTTTGCTGAGAAAGGAAAAGATCTCATCCTTTTTGTTGCGGTAGCTTGCCCTGTTGCATATGAGCCTTGCGGTGGAGTGGCTGATCTCCTCAAAGACCACCAAGTTATTTTCCTTTAAAGTTCTGCCCGTTTGAACCAAATCCATTATCACATCCGACAGGTTCAAAAGGGGGGCAAGTTCCACAGAGCCGTTAAGATAGATAACCTTCGTTTTTATTCCCTTTTCCAAGAAGAACTCCCGGGTTATCTTGGGATACTTGGTGGCAACCCTCAAAAAGGATGCCTTTTTGTATTGCCCAAGCCTTTCCTCCTTTCCCGCAATGACAAGCCTACAAAAACCTATGCCAAGGTCGTAAAGTTCATAAACTTCCGGCTCCCTTTCCAACAGCACATCATAACCCACCACTCCCAAATCCGCCACACCGTTTTCCACATACACGGGCACATCAAAGGGCTTTACCAAAAGGAACTCGTAGTCGCCCACCCTAACCTGAAGCCTTCTTCCCTCCTCAAAGGTCTCCTCAAGGATGCCCTTGCTTTTAAAAAATTCCAAGGTCTCCTCAAAGAGCCTGCCTTTGGGTAGGGCTATTCTAAGGGCGTCCTTCATCGTCTTAGATATAATAAAACGAATGGACATAAAGGAGCTTGAAAATTGGCTCTGGGACATAGCAAGTATTTTAAGAGGTCCAATAGAAGCACACAATTACAAGGATTACATCCTACCTCTCGTATTTCTAAAGCGGGTCTCCGACGTCTTTGAAGATGAAGTAAAAAGGCTCGCAGTGGAATTTAACGAAAGTAAAGAAAAAGTTTTGGAGAATATAAGTAAAAAACTTGTAAGGTTTTACGTGCCAGAGATCGCAAGGTGGGAGAACATCAGAAAGCAAAGCAGAAATCTGGGAGAGTATCTAACCAATGCCCTGAGAGAGCTGGCAAGGGAAAATCCAGAGCTGGAGGGAGTTATAGACAGGGTAGATTTCAACGCAGTGGTATCTGGACAAAGGCTTATTGACGAAGACAGATTGAAGGAAGTCATCAATAAGCTGAGCCAAAGACGTTT
>DAIUER010000004.1:0-17741 GCA_036845005.1 Thermocrinis sp. | reverse complement strand
TGCCTTGAAAAAATGCCAGACTTGGAGAGGCTTGCATCACGCATCAGCGGAAACTTAGCCACACCAAGGGACTTTTCCCTGTTAAGGAAAGCCCTGCTTTCTCTGAAGGAATTGAGGGAAGTGCTAAAGGATGCTAGATCTTCTATCATTGTGGAACTACTGAACCAAATGGTGGATTTGGAGGGGTTATACTTGGAATTGGAGAGGGTTTTGGTGGAAGACCCGCCCATCCATCTAAAGGAGGGAGGACTTATAAAGGATGGCGTAGACCCTCAACTTGATGAGCTAAGAAGCATAAAAGCCAAGGGGGAGATGGTTTTAAGGGAGTATGAAGAAAAACTCAGAAAGGAAACGGGTATTCAAAGTTTAAAAGTGGGCTACAACAGGGTGATGGGCTATTACATAGAGGTTACAAAACCAAACCTACGATACGTGCCCGGCTATTTCAGAAGAAGGCAGACCCTTTCTAACGCAGAGAGATTTACCACCGAAGATTTGCAAAGGTTGGAGGAGAAAATCCTGTCTGCAGACAGCAGAATAAAGGATTTGGAGTATGAGCTCTTCTTAGCCCTGAGGGAAAAAGTTCTGCAAAGCATAGACAAGGTATACAAGAACGCACAATGCGTGGCGGAGATAGACTACCTTCAGGGCTTGGCACAGATAGCCATAGAGGGAGGGTGGGTAAAGCCAAAGCTCTCAAAGGAAAAGATTTTACACATACAGGAGGGCAGGCATCCAGTTATAGAGAGTTTTTGCAAGGACTTTGTGCCCAACAGTAGTTATATGGATGAAAAACAACTGGTTCATATAATCACAGGTCCCAACATGGCAGGAAAGTCCAGCTACATAAGACAGGTGGGCATTTTGGTTTTGCTTGCCCACATAGGCAGTTTTATGCCCTGCAAAAGTGCAGAGATAGGCTTAGCGTCTTCCATTCACGGGAGGATAGGCTCTGGGGATATACTCGCCTTGGGCATTTCCACCTTTATGAACGAGATGATGGAAGTATCTGCCATACTGAACTCCGCCGACGAGAGAAGTTTAATAATCCTTGATGAGATAGGAAGGGGCACATCCACCTATGACGGCATAGCCCTATCAAAGGCTATTGTGGAATACATAGCCAAGAACATAAAGGCTCGCACACTGGTTGCCACCCACTATTTAGAGCTAACACACTTGGAGGAAGAACTGCCCATGGTTAAAAACTACCACATGGCAGTCTCAAAGAGTGATGAGGGCATTAACTTTCTTTATACCCTCAAAAGGGGAAGGGCAGAGGGTAGCTTTGGCATATATGTAGCCAAGAGGGCAGGCTTGCCCGAAGAGGTGATCCAAAGAAGCCAAGAAATTTTAGCAAGCTTTGACAAGCAGGTTCCCATGCTGGAAAAGGTTTATCAAGAATCCGAGAAATTAGAGTGGGAAAAGGCTTTCAGGGAACTGCAAGAATTCTTGGAAGGCATAGACATAGCCCAAACTACGCCATTGCAGGCACTGATCCTTTTGGCACAGATAAAGGAAAAGGTTAAAGAAAGGAGCGGAACTATCTGTTAGTTTCCTTTTCTGTAATTTCAGCTATAGGGTCGGACTTTACATCATCTTTAACCTCCACAACCCTTTTTGCAAACAAAAACCTCCGTCTGTAATAGGGCTCATGTATGCTACTGACCATCACCTGCCCGCCCCTTGTGGCAGCGTGGACCATCTTGCCATCCCCTATGTATATACCCACATGGGAAACATCCCGCTTATAGGTCTTAAAAAAGAGCAAGTCGCCGGGTTTTAATTCCGAGAGGCTAACCTTGTATCCATACCTCGCCTGAGCCCTTGAGTCTCTTGGAAGCTCTATACCGTTTGCCCTGAAGACCTTTTGGACAAAGCCCGAGCAGTCAAGGGAGTGGGAGCTACTACCTCCAAACCTATAGGGAGTGCCGTAAAAGAGCAAGGAAGACAGCCCTATAGCATCAGGGTCTCCCTCAAAGGTTGGTCCATCTCCATACCTTGAAGCGATCTCCCTTGGGCTAACTGGTTTGGATTTAACCTTAGCCTTTTTGTGGCTTATGCTTTGCCTTTTCTGGGCTTTGGGTTGAGTGGCAAGCACCGTCCCAGTAGCCACAAACAAACACAGGATCGCAAGGATCAGCCTTCCCATCCTTTCACCTCCCTTGGGAGAGTTTCATAAAAGTATAAACCCTCTGGATTAAGGTCAAAAGGGAACCTACTACCAAAAGGATCAGAGCCAAAAATATCTGCTGTAAAAGAACGCCCGCTAAAAGAACAACCCACCTTTCCGTCCTTTCAAAAAAACCTACCCTTAACTCAAAGCCCAGTCCCTCCGCCCTTGCCCTTGCGTAGCTAACACTAAAGGAAAAGACCAATGCCAAAAGGGAGAGAAAAGACAAAACCTTATCTTGGGAGGAGAGGGCTATGGCTATGAAGGGTAGGGCGTCAGAAAATCTGTCGGTTAGAGAGTCCAAAAAGGCACCAAAGGGGCTAAGTTGTTTAGTTTTTCTGGCTATGGCACCATCCAAAGCATCACAGAGGGCTCCCAAGAGCAAGAATACAAAGCTAAGAAGATAAGCCTTAAGGTAAAGGAAATAGGAACCCACCGCCACAAGGAACAAGCCAAAGATTGTTAAAAAATTGGGATGCACCTTAGCCTTGCTGATGGCGTTAATCAAGGGCATAAAGCCCCTTTCAAAGTAAGGTTTTAGCTCCCTCGTCAAATAACTCATGGTTAAACCTTTTACGGCGAGGGAGGGATTTGAACCCCCGGTGGGCTTTGAACCCACAGCGATTTTCGAGACCGCCCCGTTCGGCCACTCCGGCACCTCGCCTACAAAAGAGTATTATAATATTAGCAAACCTCGTGTAAGAAATCCAAAAAGCTGGAAATCTATTAAAGAAGGGAGGGTATCGATAGGGGCAATTTATCACCCGAATTAGTTGCAAATTATTTTTATGTGCTTTATATTATTAACTTAACATGATGACGCATCAGAAGGAACGGCTTGAAGAATTTGTGAAGGTTTGCAAGGAGAAGGGGTTAAAGATCACCCCTCAGAGGTTGGCGGTTTATGAGATCCTTCTACGTAGAGAGGACCACCCCACCGTTGAGGAAATTTACGAAGAGGTTAAGGAAATATATCCCTTTGTCTCTCTGGCTACCGTGTATAGAACGGTGGAAACTTTGGAAGGGTTGGGCTTTATAAAAAGGGTTGCCTACTGGGGAAGTTCAGTAAGGTATGACGCCAACATTCAAGAACACGACCATTTGGTATGCGTAATGTGTGGAGCCATACTGGACCTAAAGGCAGAAGCTGGATGCCGGGTGCCCGAAGAGTTAAATGGCTTTAAGGTATTATCCCACTCCCTTTATATTTATGGGGTGTGTCCCTCATGCCAGAAGAAAGACTAAAGCACTACAGCCCCGAGGAAGTCTTTCAAAAAATACAGGACGAAATTCCCCAATGGAAATACGAGGATGGATACATCTGTAGAGAGATCAACACCAAAAACTGGAAGGAAACTGTCATGCTTTTCAACGCCATAGCCTACCTGGCTGAAAGCCTATGGCATCATCCGGATGTAGAGCTGGGCTTTAAAAGGCTAAAGATAAAACTAATGACCCACGAAGCAAAAGCAATTACAGACAAGGATTTTAACCTTGCCAAGTTGATTGAGAGGCTCATCAGTTTATCTTTTTAGCACTTACGCAGAAGAATCCTCCTTCCCTCCAAAAGCCATCTCTTATATCTTGATTTTTCAGAGGCTCTTGGTCTTGGGGTTCCTCAAATAGTGTAGTGAATACCTTTTCAATCCTGAAGCTTGCTTGGGCTAAAATGGAGGAAAGTTCTCCAAAGGAGTAAAACCTTACGTGGGAGTAAATAGGATGTCCCCTCCTTGCCTTTTCTTTGTAAAAGTCCGCCCAAGGGCTGTCCGAAAGAACAAGCCCAAGCACTAAATATCCATCGTTCTTTAAAACCCTGTGGGCTTCCTCAAGGGCACGCAAGGGCTCTTCAAAAAAGCACACAAAGACCACCATAAGGACCAAGTCAAAGCTTGAGCTTTTGAAGGGCAAAGCCTCCGCCCTTCCGAGGACTCCAAGGATACCCCTTTGCCTTGCCAACTTTAAAAGTTCCATTGAGGGGTCCAATCCGTATGGAATCCCTAAGGCTTGAGCAAACCTACCGCTCCCCACCTCAAGGGATAAAGAAAAGGGACTTATAACTCTTTTAAGGCAAGCTACCTCAAGCCTAAAGGCAGAACTTCCAAAGGGTCTTTCGTACCACTGATCGTAGTTTTTGGCGTATTGGTCAAAAATCTCCATGTGTGTTATAATATAACTTTGAGGAGCCGTAGTTCAGCCAGGTCAGAACGCCGGCCTGTCAAGCCGGAGGTCGCGGGTTCAAGTCCCGTCGGCTCCGCCACTCACTTTCTCAAAAGCCAAAATATAAGGTTAAGGATAAAGGTCAGCAAAAGGCTTACAAGCAGGGAAGTGGCTAAGGGAAAGTAAAAGGTAAAATTGTCCCTCTTTATGAAGATATCCCCAGGCAGTTTGCCAAAACCAAAGGGAAGTTTTTCAATCAACAGAAGGACCAGTCCAAAGACTATAAAAAACACACCCACAAAGATCAGCCACTTTCCAAGGTCCGTCATACCGCAATCAATGCTGTTCCAAAAATTTATCTTAAAACAAATTTATCCGAAGCGTTTCTGGAAAGTGATATAATTTTTCCTATGCAAAGCCTTCAGAGTCTGCCGGGTGCCCGTTGTGGAACCAACGGAAGGAACCCTGAAGACGGGAAGGATTTTAAAGTCCTTGCCACTGCCCAGCAGGTTCTGAAGGTAGCCCTCCTCTTCCCTGTTCTTGAGAGGAGAATACTCCTCTCCTCCTGCAAGGGAGCGTGGGACAGGGTGAGGAAAGGGTTAGTCCCCTTAGAAGCTGGGGGGACGCCCCGATGAGGGGTTTTTCAAAACAGCCTCTGCCGCAATCCTCCTCCTGCGAGAGAGAACAAAGGCTATAACCTCTGCCACCGCCCTGTAGAACTTAGGTGGGATCTCCTCCCCAACCTCCACCACTGGATAGAGTGCTCTGGCTAACTCTTCCCTTCTGACTATGGGAACACCGTGAACAGTGGCAACCTCTACGATTCTCTCCGCTATTTCACCTTTGCCCTTTGCCAAGATGACGGGTGCTTTATCTCCCTTACTGGGGTCATAACGGAGGGCTATGGCTATGTGAGTGGGGTTTGTGATAACAACGCTCGCCTTGGGAACTTCCTGAAGCATTCTACCCTTAGCCAACTGCCTCATCCTCCGCCTGATGGCACTTTTAACAAGGGGATTACCCTCGTGCTGTTTGTATTCCTCCTTTACCTCCTCCTTACTCATCCTGATCCTTCTTTCATAATCCCACCTTTTGTATGCATAGTCCAAAAGGGCTATAAACAGGGCAATCACCGAGATAAAGACCACCAACTTAAAGGTGAAGCCCAAAAAACCCCTTATTGCGGTTGAGTTTTCACTGGCAAAGAGGTTAAAGAGTTCCCAAAGCCCAGATTTAACAGAGAAATAGGCAACGATCATAAGGAGGGAGACCTTCAGTAGGTTTTTTGTAAGCTCAAAGAGGGTGGTCAGTGAGAAAATTCTCTTTAGACCCTCAAAGGGGTTGAGCCTTTCAAGCTTGGGCTCAAGGGGTTTTGTGGTGAATATAAAACCAAACTGGGCTATGTGGGTAAGAATAACTACCAAAAGGCTTAGCACAAAGAAGGGCAGCATAAGGGGAACTATGCTTTCCTTTATTTGGGTGAAAATCCTATGGAAATCAACGTGTGGGTTTAAGGAAACGTTCCAAAATAGCTCCAAAACCTTGCTAAAAAGCGTATATCCTGTGAAGAAGATCGCTATACTCCCTAAGAGGACCGTGCTCGCGGTGGCGATCTCTACACTTTTGGCTACATTACCCTCTTCCCTGAGCTTTCTTCTTCTATAAGGCGTTGCCCTTTCTGTTTTGTTTTCCTGCGCCATATTAACCTCCCACAGCCCTGCTGAATTTGATTATATACTCCTTTAGGTGGCTTGAGAGCAGATAGGATATTAGTGGAAAGAGAACCACCAAAAGGGCAAAGCCTAAAAACACCTGCATAGGGAGACCAACTATAAAGACGTTTATTTGGGGGATGAACCTATTCAGTAGGGCAAGGGTTAGGTTTAAAAGGAGCATGCTCAGAACTATGGGCAGGGAAATTCTAAATGCAAGGTTAAAGCTCTCATAAAAGAGCTTGAGGAACACATCCGGGTTTATGGAATAGAGGTCAAAGGTTCCCAAGGGCACCTTGCTCAGGCTATTGGCAAGGGAGAGAAAGACAATTTCTGGACCTCCCACCGAGAGGAAAAAGGATGTAAAAAGTAGCATAAAAAACACGGAAAAAACAGAAGCTTGGGGCTGTTGGGGAAGGAAAAGGGTGGCAATGGATAAACCCATGTTTATGCCTATGATCTCTCCCGCCATCACAACCGCATCAAAGATAAGCCTAAGAAAAAGACCACTGAAAAAACCAAAGAGAAACTCCTTTAAAATGGCAAGGAAAAAGTGCCCTGTGGTGGCAAACTCTATGGGCTTTTGGTCTGTGTATAAAAAGAGCATAAAGGAAAGGGCAGTAGCAAAGAAGACCTTAAAAGTGTTTGGCAACAGTTCTCTACCAAAGAAGGGCACCATAAATAGAAAGGAAATAACCCTAACATGAAGCAAAAAGAGGGCTAAAAGGCTGTTTAGGTCAAGGGAGATCATCGGGAGGCTGTTCTAAAAATCCCTTATTGGGACCGTCCCCTCAGCCTCTAAAGGGACTAACCTACTCCTCACCCTATCCCACACCCCTTCCACCAATACGGGCTTCAGAGGGGACAAATCCCTTGGTAGAATTCGTCCAAGGATAGGGAAGAGGAGGGCTACCCTCGGAACTTGCCAAGCTATTTGAGAGACTTTTTTAGTCTCTCCCTGCTCGGGATTCCTTCCATTGGCTCCCTCGCAGGAGCTTGGTTCGCTCTGAAGGCTTTGGACGAGATGAGTTAATACCTTCTTTGCATTCTGGACATTCTTTAGTTCGCTTTTTATGGCATTTCTTTTATATTCGTTAGTTTCCTTCTCTAAAAGTTCTCTAAGTTCCTCTTCCCTTTCTTCATATCTTTCCAAAGCAAACTCCAAATATGCTTTGTCCTTCAAAAGCCTTTCGTAGTTCTCAGGTGTGTCCTCTTTAAAACCTAACGCCCTTCTTCCTATCACATAAGCACCAGCGATGTCTTTATCTATGCTTAACTGTGGTGCATACTTTAGCATGCCTATAACTGATGTGTAGGCAGGGTTTACCTCTACTATTTCCACTCCCCTTAACATCGCCACCCTCTTTAGCTTTTGCAAGAACTTTTTGGCGTTCCATTGATGAAGTCTTTTTCTTAACTCAGCTTTCCCATCTCCACGCCTTCCTTTTCTGAGTTTCTTTAGGTTCTCTATAGCTATGGCTTTGTTTTTTTGAATGGCTAAATCCGCTATCTGATGGGCTAATAGCCACTCATGGTGGTCTTTGCTGTTTTGAGAAAGTCCTAAAAGGTGGTGTAGGTTGATGGTTTGATAGCTTAATAGCTCTCCAGTTTTTGATACCTCTGCTACGGCTAAGTGGATGGGTGATGCGTTAGTGTCTATGGCTACTACTCCGTTCTCTTTGGTGTATTTCACCTCAGGCGTTGGGATTTCAAAGGATACACTTCCATAAACTTCTCCTTCCCTTAGCTTTAGTTCTACTGTGTAGGGAAAGTAGTTTTTTGTTTGCCAACTTTCTAAAAGCATAGCCATAAAGGTTATCCACTTGTCTTTGATGTTGCTGGGTTCTCTTAATACTTTGGCATAGATGAACTCCCTGTTTCCTGTGGTAATCCTAAGGCAAAGCTGTCCGTTTAAATCCTCAAACCTTGCCAATCTGTTTCCTTTATCTGATTTTGATCCAATGCTTATGAGTGTTCCCTGCCTTTGTTCTTTCCATTGTTTTTTAAGTCCTTCCCTTGCTTTCCCTGTAAGGTGATTTTTACAAAGTTTTTCAAAAAGTCTTCTACCACCAAACACTACTGGTTTATCTGTAGGATATTGTTTAGCTTTGTATATAGCTGAGTCAATGTATTTGGTGGGTAGGTCAGGAAATAGCTGTCTTAGTCTTTGGTATACTTGGGCGTGTGGTTTTTTTGCTTTCCCTTTTTCCAACTCCTTTAGCATGTTGTATGCGGTTCGGATGGCGGAGGATTGTTTACGCATCAGCTTTATGAGTTTTTCTTTGTCTTCCTTTTTCAGTTCAAGCTTAAATTGTGGGCTAACAAGCATCAGAGTTAGATTTTAGCCTTAAAACTATTGTGTGTCAATGGGGCTGGATTTTTAAAACAGTCTCAGATCATCGGAGCCAGACGGGAATATTAACTATGAGCTCCTTTGTAAAGTCCAGCAGTTTGTTTAGCATCCATGCACCCAAAAGGAGAACGACCACATAGGCCGCTATGAGCTTTGGGATATAGCTGAGGGTCATTTCCTGTATTTGGGTGGCAGATTGAAGAATGCTAACGATAAGTCCCACAAGGAAGGTAGCCAAAAGGACGGGCGCCGCCAAAATAAAAGCCATCTCAAGCATCTTCTGTCCCATAGAAAGGATCAGGTCCGGGCTCATTGGTAGCTCCTTACAAGGGAAAGTATAACAAGTTCCCAGCCGTTAGCCAATACAAAGAGCATAAGTTTAAAGGGCAAGGATATGATCTGGGGCGGAAGCACAAGGATGCCCATGGCTATAAGTATGGACGCAACCACCAAATCTATGATCAAAAAGGGTAGGTATAGCAAGAAGACTATCTGGAAGGCTACGCTTATTTCGCTTACCATAAAGGCGGGGATTAGCACGCTCAGGGGAATATCTTTTGGTGATCTGATCTTTTCCTTTTCCTCTTTGCTCATACCAGATACATCCAAAAAGACCTTTATGCTCTCCTTTCTTGTATGCTTAGCCATGAAATCCTTTAAAATGTCCGAGGTTCTCTCAAAGAACACCTGATCGGTTATTTCCCCCTTGAGCAGGGGCTGAAGTGCGTTTTGGTTTATGTTTTCAAAAACAGGCTTCATGATAAAAAAGGTTAAAAAGAGGGCAAGGGATACGATCACTTGATTGGGGGGAACGGTGGGAACACCCAAAGCCTGCCTTATCAAGGATAACACTATAACGATCCTAACAAAGGAGGTTGTCATGATCAGAATGGATGGGGCGAGGGATAGAACGGTCAGGAGGATCAAGAGCCTTATGGAGGTGTCCAGCTGTCCTGTGCCAACCTTTAGCTCTATGTTTGGCAGTATTTGCTCTTGGGCGTAGCAAACACCAATAACTAAAAGGCTAAGGGCTAAGGTCTTTATAAACAACATCCGCACCCCTTTCGCTTACAAGGATTACCATATACACCCCCTTTACCTCAAGCTCCACCAAAAAGGCACCCCTCATGAGGGGAACAATGCTTAAAACCCTCACATTCCCCGACTTTCCTCTAAGGCTCAGCCTTGTTAGAAGAGGATGCAGGTATGGAACCACCAAAAGTATGAGCACCACCACTATGGCTAAAGAGAGCAGGACCTTTAAAAGGCTATAAAAGAAATCCATCACGATGTCTGAACTACAAACTCAGTAAAGTATATGTTCCGGACACCACCCTCTACCAAAATGATATTAAGTCTTCTTATGAGCTCTAACCTTAAGGCTTCCCTTCCCTCGGGCGTCCTCACAAAATCCGAGGTCTTGCTACTTATCACATCTATGATGGCGTCCTTGATTATGGGCATTCTTTTATACACCTCCTGTTTTACCTTTTCGTTGCAAAGTTCCAAGGTTATGGCTACCCTTGCGTAGGCGTCCGTTCCTCTGTCTGCCAAATTGACGGTGAATACTCCCAAATCTACCATAACTCCCACATGGGAGGGCGCAACCTTTTCCTCAACCTCCTTCTTAGGTTTGTTGAGTAGGAAAAAATAGACACCTCCGCCCCCAACTGCCAAAAGTAATAAAAGGATAGGTATTAGAAATAGGATCTTTCTTCCTCCCTTTTTCTCTTCTACCTTTTCTTTTTCCTCCGCCATAGCCAAAAACTATTATAAAATCTTTCACGATGGAGCAACTAAAGAAATGGATAGAAGACTCTTTAAAAGGAGAGTATGAATACGAAGCATACATAGAGAGCACGGAAAAACTTTTGGTGGAAACCTCAAGAGAGAGCTTGGAAAACCTTTCCAAGTCAAAGGAGGTTGGCTTGGGTATAAGGGTCCTAAAGGATTTTAAACAGGGGTTTGCATACACTACAGACCTCTCTTGGACGGCGGTCTCAAGCTGTGTAAAGAGGGCAGTGGAATCCTTGGAGCTGACGCCAGAAGATGACGGCTTTGTCCTGAACAAGGGCGAGTTTAAAGGGCAGTTGCAAGCGGATTACGATCACGAGGGACTTTCTCTGAGTGTGGAGGACAAAGCGGAGTTGCTTATAAACCTTGAAAGGCTCGCAAAGGACCTTGACAGAAGGGTAGTGGGCACAAGAAAGACAAGCCTGAAGGAGTTTAAAGTGGAGGTTCTTTGCTTTAACTCTCAGGGTCTTGAATACAGCTACACAACCACATACTTTTCCTGTCTTACCTCAGCCCTTGCAGCAGAAAACGGGGAAGAGGCGATATCCTATGAATACAGGAGCGGTAGATATTTAAAGGACATAGACTTTGAAGAGATGGCCAAGGATGTAGTCTTTAAGGCCACTGCCCAGTTGGGGGCGGTTTCTTACGAAACAAAGGTCATTCCCGTTGTCTTCTTCAGAGAGAGTGCGGTATCCCTTTTGGAGGCTTTCAGCCCGATGTTTTTGGGGGACGCCCTCGTAAAAAACAAAACATTGCTAAAGGGCAAAGAAGAACAATCAATAGCAAGCCCTCTGCTAACGGTGATAGATGACGGGACACTAAAAGGGGGTGTGGGTTCTCTGGAGTTGGACGCGGAGGGTATCCCATCTAAGAAAAACATAGTAATTGAAAAGGGAATTTTTAAAGGGTTCTTGCACAGTGTATATACTGCAGTCAAATGCAATTCCAAACCAACGGGCAATTCGGTAAGACACGGCTATAAAAGCTTGCCCACCTCTGGCATAAGGAACCTTTACATAGAGAGGGGGAACCACACTCTGGAGGACCTGTTGAGGGCTTACGAGGAAGTCTTTTTGATTTTGGACCTTATGGGTTTGCATACCGCAGACCCCATCTCTGGAGACTTTTCCCTAGGTGCTTCTGGTATAATTTACAAGAGTGGCAAGAAGGAGAGAGCAGTGAAGGGAGTAGTTATAGGAGGGAACATTCAGGAACTTCTGAAAAATTTGGTGGGTGTGGGGGAAGACCTTAGGATGTATGGGCATGTGGGTTCTCCATCCCTGCTTGTAGAAGCTATAACGGTTGGAGGGTAAAGGTGAAAAGATTTCTGTCTCTTATTTTTGTGATATTGGGATTCTTATTGTTTGGATTGGGAATATACACATCCTTTGAAATATATGCTATAAAGAAGCAAGAAAAAATAAACGCAAATTTCGCCAGTTTTATGCTATCAGTGTATGAAGGTAAAGAGCTAAAGAAGATGGACTATCCAGACCAAGGATTTTTTATATTTAAACCCGCTGAAGGAAAGATATACACATATGGTCAGGTATTTCAGAACCCTACGGACATCAATATGTATTCGTCCTACCACAAAATATCATCATCCAAGTCAGAGGTATATATATACACCAGAAAATACAATTTTGGAGAATATATAGAAGAAATTCTCAAAAACCCAACATCCCTTGGTATAGCTTTGGCTGGATTAATACTATCTGCAATAGGTATTGTTTATATGCTAATCCCACAAGCCCAGCAGAAAAGCGCTGAAGTAAAAATAGTTGAAAAAACCTACCCACAAGGTTTAGAAAGGAAGCTGAAGGCTGTTCGGCTGGCCATTGCTACCCACGGGGTAATACCAAAGGAAAGCATTGAAGAAGCAAAAAGAATACTCGATGATATACTTAAAGAAATGGAGGGAAGAAAATGAAAGTCTTGATAGTTTCCTTCGATAGAAATTTAGTAAAACAGCTAAAGAATGCCCTCAGTGAATACGAAGTTATGGATGTTAAAAATGGAGAGGAGGCCCTTAGTTTGGCAACTTCATATTTTGATGTGATCATTTATGACGCGATATCGGGAGCTCTCTCCGAAGAAGATATAAACAATCTATATCTACAGAAATTCAAGGATGCGAAGTTTGTAGTGCTTATGGATGACTTGTTCCCTATAAATGCCCAAAGTCTAAAACCACAAAAAAAGATGCTTATACCAAGGGAGAGCACTCTTGATCAAGTTCTATCTGCTATTAATGCACCTGTTCAAGAAACAGAGGAATACCAATTGCCCACCTTAGAGCTTGAAATAGAAACCCATAAGCAGACTGTGGGGGAACTGGAGGAAATGATAAATATGACTCCCTCGCAACAGGAAAGCATAGAAACACTACCCTTTGAAGAAGAGCTTAAACTTGCAGAAGCACACCCAGAATCAAAGGAGGAGGTTTCCCGATACATCCCCGAAAGTGTTCATCCACAGAAGAAGGTTGCAGTAGTGTCCTTTGATAGCACCCTGGTAGATAGTATTACTTCCCTACTATCTGAGGAGTTTGAGCCAGTTGCGGTAAGGTCTTATAGAGACTTGGAAAGTATTTTAAAAAATGTAGATGGAGTTATATTTGATGCGATCTCGGGGCTTGCAGCAAAGAAGAGATTAATGGAATTAGCTAAAGACCAGGATATAGCTCAAAAGCCCTTTTTAGTATTGATAGACGAACTGTTTAACATAAACATAGATGATGTTCCGCTCATAAATAAACACGCAATTTCAAGGGAAGAGAGTCCCAAGGAGATAGTAGAAAAATTTAAAGAAATCTTCGTTTCTCTGAAGGAAGAAGAAACAACACTTATACAAATGCTCGGGGAACTACTTGAGAAGCAGGAAGCTGTGCAAGAAAAAGAAGAGGGTGTTGAACCTGAGGAATTCCTTCAAATTATTAAAGAACTTGAAATGCCTAAGTTAGAGGAAAGCCCATTGCCTATGGAAGGGTTTGCCTTTAAGGAGCAAAAGGAAGAACCTACCCCAGTCCCACAAATACCTATAGAGGAGGTTTTGCCTACGGTAAGTGCTTCGGAGCAGAAAAGAGAAAGATTGGAAGATGTATTGAAAGGCGTGTCCTTAGAGGATATTAAGAAGGTGATAGAGGAAACCATTAAAGAGGAAATCAAAAGAGCCCTTGAAGGTTTTAATCCGAGCGACCTTGTTAGGGAACTCCTTAGGGAGGAACTCAAGAAGGGGATTGAATCAATACCGTTGGAAGGCATAATTAGGGAAGTAACCTACCAAGTTCTTCGGGAAAGATTCAGAGAGCTTATCACTTGAAAAACATATACTCCTCTTCGTATTGCCCCCAAACGGTGGGAAAGTAATTTTCAAACTTATCCCTGGCTCCCACCATGCTCTTTGGAGTAGCCAAGAATATGAGAGGTTTCTCTTTGGCTATTATTCTGTAGGCTTGTCTGTATAGCTCAATTCTTTCTTCTCTATTTAGCACGGAAGAAGCCCTGTCAAAGAGTTCATCTACCTCTTTCTCCCAAGCTGTAGCTGGCGTTTTTTGCCTTGGGTTCCACATATGCAGGGTGCCCGAAGAGTGCCACACGTTCCTGCCAAAGTGTGGGTCCAAGGAACCAGTGAGACCTATTATTACAGCCTCCCACTGGTAGGGAGGCGTGGTGAGCCTGCGCACCAGAGCGTTAAAATCTACAGGGTTAAAGACTACCTTTATACCCAACTTCTCCAAGTCTTCCTTTATCATGTTTCCTATGGCTTGCCTTTCCTTGTTTTCTGCGTTAGTGAGGAGGATGATCTCCACGGTGTTTCCCTCTGGGTCCTCAAGCCAGCCATCTTTATTTTTGTCTGAAAAGCCAAGCTCCTCTAAGAGCTTTCTGGCGGTTTTTAGGTCGTAAGGGATTTCTGGAAACAGTCCTTCGTAATAGTAAGGTCTGTTGGCGGGTGTGATGGGTCCATAGAGGGGCTGTGCCAAGCCGTTATAGACGAGCAGGCTTATTCCAGAGCGGTCTATTGCCATAGAGATTGCCCTTCTGAATTGGGAGTTTTGGAACCACCGTAGTTTATGCTTGGGAATGTCTGCCTGCGGGTTTTGGTTAAAAACAAGGAAGGTGGTGGATGGGGTGGGTCCCAAATCAAAAAGGCTGACCCCCTTTAGGCGGGTTACAGTCATAAGGTCTGTGGGTCTGATGCCATGATAGTCTGCCTTGCCAGTGGAAAACATGAGCAGGGCGGTGTCTGGGTCTTGGACTATGTATGCTATTTTTCTTTTTATGTATGGTAGCCTTTTGCCCTCTTCGTCCTTTCTATAATAATATGGGTTTGCCTCATACTCCACCAGCTGTCCTTTTATGTATTTTTTTAGCTTGTAGGGTCCAGTGCCTACTATCTCCTCTGGGTTTGTGCTCACATTCCAAGCCTGCATAAAGGTTTCTTCTTTGACGAACTTTTCCAGCTTGTGCTTGGGTAAGATGGGACTTGCCAAGATGCCAAGAAAGGGTGCAAAGGGCTTTGGAAGCCTAAACTCAAGGGTGTATGGGTCTATTGCCCTTACAAAGTTCTCCACATCCTTTTCTTCCCTGAGAACTCCCCTCAGCATGTCTGCAGTAGAGTTAGGAATGTTTTTGTTAAGATAGACATCCCTGTATGTAAAGACCACATCCTCCGCAGTAAAGGGCTCTCCATCACTCCACTTAACATCTTTCCTTAGCTTTACTATATACCTTTTTCCATCCTCGAAGGCTAAGATGCTCTCTGCCAAGTCAGGTTCATACTCCATAGTTTTTAGGTTTAGCCTTGTTAGCCCGCTGAAAAGGTCCGAGAGCACTGCGGTAGAACTGGTCTCTTGGGTAAGGGCTGGGTTCAAGGTCTTTGGGTCTCCCAAAAGTATGTAATAAAGAGTTCCCCCCTCTTTACCCACCTTTAACTCAAACTTGGATGAGTCCACGTTTTTCATGCTGACCGAGTAAGCCTTCGGAGAAGATAAAAGATGAAAGGGCAAAAAGGCAAAGAACACAAAGAGAATGGCGTAAAAGACCTCCCTCATAGCACTCTACCCAACACTTCATCCACCTTCCTGTAGCCCCACTCTACCGCTTGAATGATCTCCTCTATGGTTTCTGGGTCTCTTATGCTTACAGAAGAGAGTACCTCCTCCACCAGAGGGACTATTTTATCAAAGCTTATGCGTTCCTCCAAGAAGAGCTCCACCGCCCTTTCGTCTGCACCCAAAAGCACGGGCACATAAACACCTCCCATCCTTGCGACCCATTCACACAGAGCCAAAGCCCTGAACTTTTGCCTATCCACCCTTTCAAAAACAATGGGAGAGAGCTCAAAAAGGCTAACCTCCCTGAAGGGATTGTCTCGCCTTTCGGGATAAAAAATGGCGTTCATTATAGGAATTTTCATGTCGGGCGGAGAAACCTGAAAGAGAAAACTGCCATCTCTTAGCTTTATGGCTCCATGCACCAAGCTTTGGGGATGGATCACCACCTCTATAAGGTCTGGGTCCAAACCAAAAAGCACCTTAGCCTCCAAAAGTTCTATGCCCTTGTTCATCAGAGTGGCAGAATCCACTGTGATCTTCTGTCCCATCTGCCAGGTGGGATGGTTTAGGGCTTGGGCGGGCTTTACCTTTGAAAGCTCCTCAATGGGCGTGTCCTTGAAAGGACCACCGGAGGCGGTAAGATAGACCTTTTTTATTTCTTTCCTGTCTGTCATTGAAAGTAGTTGAAAAAGGGCGTTGTGTTCGCTATCCACGGGCACCACATTTTTTGACTTTTCTCTGATGAGTTCCTCCAAGCAGACCACAGATTCCTTGTTGCTGGCAAGTAGCATCTTGTTCTTTGAGAGCACAAGAAAGGCAGGCAAAAGCCCATCTATGCCAGAGATAGCGTTCATAACCCTCTCGGATTCCTCCACAACAGCCAACAAACCCTCTTCACCTTTTAAATACACACACTCCTTTGGGAGACTTTCAAGCCAATCTTTTGCAGGCTCCTGATAGGAAACCACATACTTAGGCTTAAACTCCCTTGCCTGACTTAGCAGTTTATCCGATGCCCTCCTTGCCACCAAACCCACCAGTTCAATGTCCTGCCTGTATGCCCTAACCACATCCAGGGCTTGCGTCCCTACCGAACCAGTAGAACCTAATATGCTTAGTTTTATCATTGGGATATTAAATTATACGAGCTTCCTTTAACTCCACAAGGTTCATCGGGAACCTTTACGCAGACCAAAAGGCTTTTGCCTTGCTTAAGGTTTCTTCCCATTCCCTTTCCTCATCCGAATCATACACAATACCCGAGCCCGCGTAATAAGAAAGATCTTGCCCAATGCCAAAGGCTGTTCTGATGAGAACGCACAGGGTAAAATTCTCATTCCAAACAAAGCCTGCACACCCACAGTAATAGTCCCTCGGATGGGGCTCTAAATCGTCTATTAGTTCCACCGCCTTTTTCTTTGGGGCGCCTGTTACGGAGGCGGGGGGGAATGTGTTGAGTAGAATCTCCTCAAGGTCTTTGTCCGTCTGTGCCACGACTGTGGAGTGCATTTGGCACAGGGTTGTGTATTTTTCCACCTTAAAGATCTCCTCCACCTTCACACTGCCCACCTTTGCCACCCTTGAAAGGTCGTTTCTCATCATATCAAGTATCATCAAATTCTCTGCCTTGTCCTTTTGGCTGTTTTGTAAAGCGTCTTCACTCTCGGCGGTTCCCTTTATGGGCTTGCTCTTTATTAGCCCTCCTTTTTTTTCCAAAGAGAGTTCCATTGAACCGCTTAGGATGTAAAAGTCTTTCAGGTCAACAAAAAAGGCGTAGGGGGTAGGTTGCCTTTCAAAGAAGTTCAAAAAAAGGTCCAAGGGGGAACCTTCAAGCTTAAAGTCCATCCTCGTTGAAAGGTTAAGCTGATAGACTGTGCCCTTTTCAATCTCCTCTTTTACCCTTCTGACTCTCTCTATATATTCCTCTTTGTTCAAGGAAAAGCCCTGCAAGCTCAGTTTAAAAGGCTTGGGTCTTGGTTCAAACTCAACGGGCTCTCCCACTTCCACAAACACAATGGAAGGGAAAGAGGATGCCTTTACCTTTACACCAAGGGTCTCCTCTGAGAGCTTGTAAGAGATAACCACAAAACCCTTTCTTTCCTTTAACTCCAAAAGGGAGTTGAAAAACTTCACTTCCTTGATTGGAAATTTATAAAGCTTGTTAGACTTTCCTAAAAATCCGCCCGATGCTAAGATCATTCAAAGGTTCTTCTGCCAAGCTTGAACCATCTCTGGGTCTATATCTACCAGAAAGACCTTTTTTAGGCTCTTGGGTTTGAAGTTTTTTATTTCCTCAAGCATTGCCTTTGCGGAGAGTTCCTTGGGAAGTCCGCCCACACCCGTGCCCATTCCGGGCATCGCCAAGGTCTCAAAGCCCAAACTGTCCGCCAACTCCAAGCTTGCCCTCACCGCCTTTCTTACCTTTTCCTCCGAGCTTTCCATGGCGGGCTTTTCCATGAACAAAGAGGAATATATAGAGAGAGTCAGAAG
>DAIUER010000003.1:0-18827 GCA_036845005.1 Thermocrinis sp. | reverse complement strand
CCAAGCCCGGTTCATAAAAGGGCACCTTTCCCTCTTTCAAAGTCTGAACCTTCTCGGGCAGTTTTTCCACCACCATAACCTCATTGCCAAGGTGGGCAAAGCACACTGCGGTGGTAAGCCCCACATACCCTGCCCCTACTACCGTCAGTTTCATGGCACACCTCCTAAAGATTGTTAAATGGTGTAGTGCTCAGATACTTGCTACCTCCGTCGGGAAGGACCACCACAATAACACCCTCCTCCAGCTCTTTGGCAAGCTCCAAAGCCGCCACCAGGGCGGCACCACACGATTGCCCCACAAAGAGGGCCTCCTGCATGGCTAACCTTCTGGTCATCTCGTAGGCGGGCTCTGTCTCCACAAAGATGGTCCTGTCCAAAAAGCTCTCGTCAAAGATGCCAGGCTTTATAGAACTTTCTATGTGCTTTAGCCCCTCTATGCCATGAAAGGGATAGGCAGGTTGGACCCCCACAATCTGAATATCTGGGTTGAAGACCTTTAGCCTCCTTCCCGTGCCCATTATGGTTCCACCGGTGCCTATGCCAGCTACCAAGTGGGTGATCCGACCGTTGGTTTGATGCCACAGTTCTATACCCGTAGAATAAAAGTGCGCCCTCCAGTTGGCAGGATTGTTGTATTGGTCTAAGTACACATACCTCTCGGGCTCCCTTTCCACCAGTTCCCTAACAAACAGTATGGCACCATCCGTTCCCTCCAAAGGGTCCGTCAGATAGACCTTGGCACCGTATGCCTTTATGATCTTCTTTCTCTCTTCGCTAACGTTGGCAGGCATTGCCAACTCAACGGGCACACCCAAGGCAGCACCCACCATAGCCAAGGCTATGCCCGTATTTCCCGAAGTGGCATCTATGACCACCTTACCTTCCTTTATGAGCCCCTTGTCCATGGCATCCAAGAACATAGAGAGGGCTGGTCTATCCTTTACAGAGCCCCCTGGGTTAAAGCCCTCCAGCTTGGCGTAGATCTCTACCTTGGGAGAGACCTCCTTGGGAATGATGTTTTTTAGCCTAACCAAGGGTGTATTGCCTATTAAATTTAGGATGGAGTTTCTTGCCTTCCTGTAAGGTTCGTCGTGCTGTCCTAAAACCCACATTTAGAGCTTTATGTAAGTATAAAGCAGTTGAGGGAAAAGCCCAAGCAAAAAGATAAAGATCAGACAAACAAGCAGAGTAAAGGACTCGCCCGCAGAAAGGGAACTACCCCTGAACCTCACCTCTCCTTCCTCCAAGAACATAACGCTCATGAGCTTTAGGTAATACCCAGCGGAGATTATGCTTGCCACCACAAAGGCAAGGGCTAAAAGCCCAAGCCCAGCTTTTACAAGCCCCATAAACATGCTGAGCTTTCCTACAAACAGAGCCATAGGCGGGATACCAATGAAGGCGAGCAAAAAGATGGAGAGTGCTACGCCAAGGACAGGGTTTTCTCTACCCAAGCCCCTGTATTCTAAAAGATGGTGGCTAAAGCCCTCCTGTTTTTCAAAGGCAGAGAGCACCACAAAGGAACCAAGCACCGCAAAAATATACACACCAAGGTAAAAGAGCAGAGCCTTTTGTAAAATTTGGTCCGAAAGGCTCACACCCAAGAGGAAGTATCCTGCGTGGGCGATGGAGGAGTAGGCAAGTAGTCTTTTGACGGACCTTTGGGCGTAGGCGGTAAAGTTGGCATAGAACATAGACAGCAAAGAAAGCACCGCCACCAAAACAAGCCAGAGTTTAAATTGGGAGAATAGAAGGGTGAGCTTGACCAGGAGCATATAGATGGCCAGCTTGGGCGCGGTGGCAATGTATCCCACCAAAGGAGTGGGTGCACCATCGTAGGCGTCGGGCGTCCAAAAGTGAAAGGGAACTGCGGAGACCTTAAGGGCTAAGGACAAAAAGAAGAGAATAAACAGAGAAAACAGAGTATTTTGGTCTGCGTAGGGCAACAAAAAGAAGCTTCCCACCGCACCGTAGTAAAAGATCGAGCCCATTCCAAAGAGGGCAGTTCCCACCGAACCCATCAAAAGGTATTTAAAGGCAGACTCCTTTGAGTTGTAATCTCCCCTCAAAAGGGCAGTTAGTATATATATGCTAATGGAGGAGAGCTCCACAGAAACGAAGAGGGTAAGAAGGTTGTCTGATGACATAAAGAAGGAGAGCCCAAGGGTAGAAAGGAGCACCAGATAGGGAACCTCTCCGTAGGGAGAGTTCTTCTTCAAAAAGTAGTCATAAAGGGCAAACAAAGACAGTGAGCTGAGAATATACAAAAGCCCCTTTGCAAAGAGCTCAAAGGGACCAACTGCAAAAGTATCAAAAAAGGTATTTGCGGGCACTTCTACAAAAAAGAGAGATATAAAGGCAAAGATAGGCACAAAGCCACCCAATACATGGAGAAGCCTAAAGTGTCTTTTGTCCAAAAGAAGGTCTAAGAAAAATAGCAAGAGAATGCCAAAGGAGAGGACAAGCTCCGGCAGAAGGGCATTCCAGTTCATATCAACCTCCAAAGACCATCCTTGTGGTATGCTCCATCAACTTAACAAAGGGCAAGGGATAAACTCCAAGCAACACAGAGGACGCAAGAACCAACACGAAGGCTATCCAGTGATGAAGCTCCAGGTCCTTAAGATGGCTCCACTTTTCCCTCCTGTAATCGGATATGGTTTCCTCCTCCAGCATAACTCTCTTGTACATGTAAAGGAAGTATGCGGCACCAAGGACCATTCCCACACCCGCTACAAAAGCCCAAACAGGGTAGTTTTTATAGGTGCCAAGAAGGATGAGAAACTCCGCCACAAAGCCCGCAAGACCCGGAAATCCTATACCCACAAGACCGCTCAGCATGAACACGATAGCCAAGTTGGGAATGTATCTGGCAAGCCCTCCCAGGTCATCCATGTGGTAGGAGTGAATGCGGTCGTAAATAAAACCCGCAGACATAAACAGGGCGGCAGAAGAAAGCCCGTGGGCTACCATCATGTATATGGCGCCATTTAGGGCATTCCCATCGGACGCAAAGGTGGCTAAGGTAACCAGACCCATGTGGCTTATGGAGGAATAGGCAATAAGCCTCTTTATGTGGGTCTGGGCTATCGCCATCATTGCAGCGTATATTATGGCAACCACGCTAAGGAAGAATATCAAGGGCACATAGTATTTGCTCGCCTCCGGGAACATAGGAATGGAGTACCTAACAAAGCCGTAAGTTCCCATCTTTAAAAGCACCGCTGCCAAGATCACAGACCCTGCGGTAGGAGCCTCCACGTGGGCATCGGGAAGCCATGTGTGGAAGGGCCACATGGGCACCTTTACCGCAAAACCAAGCCCAAAGAGTAGAAAAACCACAAGCTGTATCCATAGTGGATACTGAATGTTCTTCAGGAAGAAATAATCAAAGCTAACACTTCCTGAAACTATGTAGCCATAAACTACCACCGACGCTATACCCAAAAGCAAGAATATGCTACCAAAGAAGGTATAAACAAAGAACTTGTTCGCTGCATAGACCTTTCTTTCGTGTCCCCAAAGACCTATGATGAAGTACATTGGGATAAGCATAAATTCCCAAAAGAGATAGAAGAGGAATAGGTCCAACGCAGAGAAAACACCAAGACAGGCGGTCTCCAACAGCAAAAAGAGGGCGTGGTATAAATTGGGTCTGTCCTCAATCTTCACAGACCAAACAAAGGCAACCACAAACATAAGGGCGGTAAGCAAAAACAGTGCCATACCCATACCATCAAGCCCCAGACTGAAGGATATGCCAAGGGGCTGTATCCAGGGCAGTTTGATGGTATGCTGAAAGGAAGGATTGTTCCAGTCAAAGTTAAGCCCAAGATAGACAGCGATCAAAAACACAACCACAGAGGTGGCTATGGATATAACCCTTGAAAAGGTGCTGTTTCGGACAATTGCCACCAAAAGGGCAGAAACCAAAGGCAGAAAGATTGCCACCGTCAAAAGCACACCCATCATCTACCTCCCAAAAAAGTTATCAAAACGAGAAGGCTAAAGCCCACCAAAAGAAAGAGAATGTACAAATTTACCCTTCCTTGCTGGAGTCCTTTAAAAAGATTACCGAGGGCAGAGGACACAGCATAAGAGCTATTAACAATTCCATCTACAAACTGCCTTTCAAAGGTAGCATAGAGCACCTTGGAGTATAGCATATACCCGCCCGCCAGTATTTTGTGGTATAACCTTTCCGTGAAGAACTGTTCTTTGAAGGTAGTATGAACTGGCTTTAGAGATTGATACAGCTTTTCTGGGTCCAAAACTCTCTTGACAAACACCAAATATGCTAAACCTATACCCAAAAGGGCTATTACCACCGAACTTATGGCTATTTCCACATGCATCTCCTTGTGATCCTTTAACGCACTCATATACCAACCTTCAAAAAAGCCCACTACCGCTGAACCTATGGCTAACACCACCATGGGCACAAGCATAACAGAGGGCGCCTCATGTGGTTCCTCCTCAAAGTGTTCCCTATGTCTCTCTGGTTCGTAAAACATCACAAACCCTTCCCTGAATATGTAGTAAGCGGTCAAAAAGCTTACAAAGCTTACAAACACTCCCAAACCAAAAGACGCCTCATAGCTACTGGCTATTATCAAGTCCTTACTCCAAAATCCTGCAAAGGGAAATATACCCGCTAACGCCAAAGCCGCCACAAAAAAGGTAGCATAGGTTATGGGCATGTGCTTTTTTAGCCCTCCCACTTCGTAAATGTCATGAACGTGGTGGTGAAAGGCGTGTATTATGGAACCCGCCGACAAAAACAGCAGTGCCTTGAAAAAGGCATGAGTTGTTAAATGAAACATGGCAGAACTTTTGTCTCCTATGCCCAAGGCTAAGAACATCAGACCTAATTGACTCATGGTGGAAAAGGCTATGATCTTCTTTATGTCTGTGTGGGATGTAGCCGCCAGCGATGCAAACAACGCAGTAATCCCTCCAATCAGGGCTACCACCTTCAAACTCTGTGGTGCAGACTCAAACACAGGGTAAAGCCTTGCTACCATATACACACCAGCCGCTACCATGGTGGAAGAGTGCAAAAGGGCTGACACGGGTGTAGGACCCGCCATGGCGTTTGGTAGCCATGTGTGAAGTGGAACCTGTCCTGACTTTCCTACTGCACCACCAAAGAGTAGTAAAACTGCCAGCCCAAGCAGGTTAGGGTCTATTTCTTTGACTTTGGAGAATATCTCCAAAAGGTTCAAACTTCCAAAGAGGTAAAAAATGGAGAATATGCCAAACAGATACAGCCAGTCTCCTATGCGGTTCATAACGAAGGCTTCAAAGGCTGAGTTTGTGGCGTATTTTTGCTGGTGGAAGTAGCCGATTAAAAGATAAGATGCCAAGCCCACACCTTCCCAACCGAAGAACATGCCAAGCAGGTTATCCGATAGCACTATGAGTAGCATGGAAAAGAGGAATAAAGAGAGGTATGCGTAGAATTTGTAGGTCCATTGTCCAAAGAGGTTTTCCATGTATCCAATGGAGTAGATAAATATCAGGGTTGAAATAAAACATACGAGGGAAGTGGTGATGGCAGAAAGCGGGTCAAAGTAGAGACCGAGGGTGAGGGTGTAGGTGCCAAGGCTTATAAAGTCGTAGAGTTTCACAGAAAAAGGAGAGTTCAAAGCTTTTAAGAGGGCAGGGATAGAGAAGAGAAAAGAGAGGGCACTTCCCAAGACTGCTATGATGGCTGAGGGCAAATCTCCCAGTCTTCTGCCAAAAAGTCCTATAAGCAAAAAGGCAAGAAGGGGGAATAGAATTATAAGAACCTCCATATTATCCTCCCATGTCTGTTAGCTCGTCGCTGGATTCTACTTTTCTTAGCCTAAATATGGCTACTATTATACCAAGACCTACCGCCGCTTCCACCGCCGCAAGGGCTATGATAAAGAGGGCAAAAACCTGACCGTCCACCAATCCCAAGTGGCTATCCGCACCAACGAAGGCAACATTAACCGCGTTCAGGGCAAGCTCTGTGCTCATGAGTATGGCTACCAAGTTCCTCCTGACGATCATTCCAAAAACACCAAGCCCAAACAAAAGAAGGGATAGGATCAAGTATGCCTCAAGGGGAACCATCTTCATAGGTTTTATCCTCCTTCCTTCCTACGATTACCGCCCCGATCATACCCACCAAAAGCACCAATGACACCAGTTCAAAGGCGAAGAAATATTTGCTAAAGAGAATGGAGCCCACCACCTGTGTGTTGCCAAGGTTTTGGATGAACTCCCTTATCTGACCCTTGGGAGATACACTAACACCCAAGAGAAAAACCAGTATGATCTCCAAGTAAAAAGCCAAGAGGATGGGAAAGGTCAAAACTCCCTCAATGCGGTAATGACTGTCCTTTTTAAGGGCTTTCTCCCAGGGCACCGCGGTTAGCACCAGTATGTAAAAGACCGCTATGGCAACCGCATAAATGAGAAGTTGCAAAGCCCCCACCAACTCCGCCCCCGCCACAAAGAATATACCAGCTACCATAACCAAGGTAGAGAGCAAGGAAAGGATCACATAGATTATATTTGGAAGCAAAACTACCCCAAGGGCGGACAGAAGGGTCATAGAGGCAAAAAACAGGAAGGCTACCCACTGCATCATTGCTTTTTCACCTCTGGCAACTTTAGGTCGTTTTCGTACCAAAGGCGCATCCTTTGGGCGTCGTCTATCCAAATTCTGTCCGGTTCCTTTTCCCTTCTCCTCTGCCAATCCCTACCCACACGCTCCAGTACCTCCAAGTTCAAAACCGAATCCTTCCTACTGTAGCTGGCGGTTTCGTGAATGTCGCTCTGAAAGAGGCAATCCACCGGGCAGGCATCCACGCAAAAACCACAAAAGGTGCAAAGAAGCATGTTCATGTTAAAGACGCTTACCCTTCTTCTGCCGTTGGGCAGTTTTTCTCCCTCTATCTCAAAGAGCTGGGGCACGGGGCAAGCCCTTTTACACAGCAAACATACCACGCACCTGCTTTTGCCAGGTTCCACTTCAATCTTAAACCTCTCCACCCACTCCTCAAAGGCAGGCTGTGGCTCCCTGCCATCCACCACCTTATGACCAAAAAACCCCCTGAACCTTTTGGGCGGAGTGAGCTTCTCGTAAGGATAGTGGGTGGTTATAGTTTTGCTGAAGGCTTGTCTTATGGTAACGGAAAGTCCCTTTATAAAGTCTATAAAAAGGATCCTCTCAAGCCAAGAAAGTGGTTTTTCAAAGACCTTTTTGATCATGGCTCACCTCCATACAATGGGTGCAAGAACTGCAGTAAGCACCAAATTTACAAAAGTAAGCGGGAGCATTACCTTCCAGGCGGTCTCTGTAATCTGGTCTATCCTGTACCTTGGTAGGGTCCAATGAAGCCAAAGAACGAAAAGAAAGAGCAGAGCAACCTTTAAAACAAACCAAACAAAGGGAGACAGCGGTCCCAAGAAAAACAGCGGGTCCACAAAGCCCAAGAAGGGAATGTTTATGGGAGACCATCCGCCCAAAAAGAGAACCACCGCTATGGCAGACAAAGAAAGCACCTCCACATACCACTCCACCAAGGGAAAGAGACCAAACTTTATGCCCCCGTACTCTACGGTAAAGCCCGTCACCAACTCCGCCTCCGCCTCTTGAATATCAAAGGGAACTCTTCCCGTCTCCGCCAGCATGGCAAACATGTATATCACAAAGGCTATTGGCTGAAGCCATATATACCAGAGCTTTTGGTTAATCTGTTGTTGAACGATCTCGTAGGTGGAGAGAGTGCCCGCAAGGATGATGGGACCCATAACCGCAAAGGTGATTACCACCTCATAAGAAACTATTATGCCCGCCTTTCTCATACTGCCAATGAGTGCGTATTTGGAGTTGGATGCCCAACCTGCCAAGGCTATGGCATAAACCGCCATAGAACCGAGGGCAAAGACCAAAAGTAGCCCTACGTTCACATCCGTCAGAATGGGCTTTACCTTTACACCAAAAACCTCAAACTCCGGACCAAAGGGAACCACCGCAAAGACGAGAACCGCAGGCACAAGGGCAAGCACCAAGGCTAAGTTGTATAAAAACCTGTTGCCGGCGCGCGGGAATATATCCTCCTTGGTAATGAGCTTTAGTCCGTCCGCCAAGGGTTGCAAGAGCCCGTGCCATCCCACCACCATAGGTCCAGGTCTTCTTTGAATGTGCGCTGCCACCTTTCTTTCCACCAAAGTAAGGTAAGCACCAAGCCCAAGGACAACCCCCAATATAACCAGTATTTTTATCCCTATCACCAGTAGCTGGACAAAAAGGCTCTCCATAACCTCCTCCAAAAGGGCTTAATAGTTTATCACATCAACGGTCTATTTCACCCACCACCGGGTCAAGGCTAGCTAATACAGCAACCGCATCCGCAATGACCCTATCCTTCATAAGCTTAGGATAGACGCACAGGTTATACATAGAGCCCGGTCTGATCTTTACACGGTAAGGCTTTACGCCTCCGGTGGAGTATATGTAAAAGCCCAGCTCTCCCCGTGGGTTTTCGCCAGAAGAGTAGATTTCGCCCTCCGGCACCTTTAGACCTATTCCGTCCAAAGGCAACTTTAACTTTTTGTGATCCGGAGATTCCGCAAAGAAGGGAGCAGATTTTGGCGTCTTTTCCAACTTGCTTACGCACTGTTCTACGATCCGGAGGCTCTGACGCATCTCCTCCAACCTTACCAGATAACGGTCATAGACGTCGCCATTTTCTCCCACTGGCACATCAAACTCTACCCATGGGTAAGCATCATAAGGTTCAAACTTCCTTATATCGTAGGGCACACCGGAGCCCCTTGCCACTGCCCCAGTCAGCCCATAAAAATACACATCCTCCTTCTCTATTATTCCCACGCCCACGTTTCTTCTTAGCCACACCCTGTTCCTGCTCAGTATGGTTTCCCAATCCTTCAACTCTTTGGGAAATCTCTTCACAAAGGCTTTTATAACCTCAAGGGCGCCCTCCGGCAGGTCCATCCTAACACCCCCTACCCTTGGGTAGCTTATAGTAAGCCTTGCACCGGTGATGCCCTCTATAATGTCCATGAGCTTTTCCCTTTCCTTGAAGGCATACAAGAATATGGTTAGGGCTCCAATATCCAAGGCGTAGGTTCCAAGCCAAAGAAGGTGGGAGTTGATCCTCTGCAGTTCGGACATCATGGTGCGTATGTATTTTGCCTTCTCGGGCACCAAGTCCTCTATACCCAAAAGCCTTTCCACCGCCACCACCCAGGCTTGATTGGAACATAGGGCAGAGATGTAATCCATACGGTCCGTATAGACCAAAAACTGGTTATACATTTCGTTCTCCGCCAGCTTTTCCACACCCCGGTGAAGTTGTCCCAAGATCACATCACATTGGACCACCCTTTCCCCCTCCAAGTCAAACAGAAACCACATGGTGCCGTGGGTTCCCGGATGCAAGGGTCCCCAGTTCAAAACCAGCTGTGCCTTTTTCTTTAACCTTCTCTTTTCGGTAATCTCCAAATCCTCCAAGGTAGGCACAGGAGTATGCATGCGGTCGTAGTTCATGAGCCCCTGTAAGTTCTCACCCCACATAACTTCATTGAGGGATGGAAGGTATTCGTTGGCATAACCCTCCAAGGGAAAGTCCTTCCTTAGCGGGTGATACTGGTAGGTTTCCCACATAAAGGCACGCACCAAGTTTTCGTGCCCCTCATACTGAATGCCAAACATATCGTAGCATTCCCTCTCCGCCCACTTGCCCGCAAACCAAAGCTTTTCAATACTGGGAAGGGTTCCATCCGTCCAAGTTTTTACCACAACCCTCTTTCTCTCATCCACATTGTAGAGTATGTAAAAGGCTTGGAACCTGGGAGACCTTTCGGGAAAATCCACCACCGAGTGGTCTATAAAGAGCTTATAGCCCATTTGTTTTAGGTCTTTGAGAAGTTCAATGAGCTCGGGCTTTGGGATATGAAGGTTTGTAATGGTAGGCTTTACCTCAATCTGCAGGTCTTTAAACCTTTTCTTTAGCTCCAAAAAGTCCTCTTCCTTAGCCCAGGGCATGGTTTAACCTCCGTAATATTTTACAAGCTTTTCACTTAGATCATCCGCCAGCTGTTTATATACTTTGCCTTCCATCTTGCTAAATTCCTCCTGAATAAGCTTTAAGGTATCACCTGTCCTGAATAATGCTTTAATTATACCCTCTTCCCACAGTTTGTCATTGCTTATTATCTTCCGCCAAATGCCTGCATTTGTATCTTTAATCTCCATAAAACTTTCATAAGGATTTGCATCAAAGCTGATCTCTGGTATTTCCGGTAAATCCTCTTTCCATTTTTTTAACCAGCTGAGCATTTCGTCCCAAAGATTGGCAATTCCAAGATATTCAAACAGTTGCTTGCCGTAGAACAAATGAAGCTCAACCTTCTCATATTCGCCTCTAAGTGTCTGTATTTGTTCCTGGTAATAGTTTTTATTTTTTGAGAAATCAGGGTCAATGAAATACATAATCCCCACCAAATTACTGCCATGCTTCCGACGTAAAACTTTAAGCTTTTTCTCAAAGTTCTGCATTTGCCCTCTCTTTTTGGTAGAATCATGGTCATCTCTTATCTTTTGTTCAATAAAGTAATACTTTTTCCCATCAGTAAAGTATTGGTCTAACCTTAAAGGCTCATCGCTCTCACCTTGTATGTTTTTATCAAGCAGAATGTATCCTTGACCTTGAATAACAAGCCCTATTATTTCCTCAAGTGCGTCGCCCATGCGAATTTCGTAAGATTGGAGTAAATGCTGTAAAATCTTAGTGGAAGGCTTTGACGGTCTAAATAAACCTATAAATCTCTCTGGATTGTTTGCCAATCTATCCAGAAGTTCTCTTTTATTGCCATAAAAAATATGTTTGTTTAAAACTTGGACAAACTCCTGATAATCCATCATTCTTCCTCAAGCTTCATATAGTTCTGTATGAGACCCCTGTTTATAACATTCTTGTCCATTATCCTTAAAGGCTTTTTAAACCTATCTTCTATTCCCCAGACATATTTTGGATTGACCTCTATCATCACGAAATCTCTCCCCAATGCCTTTGCCACGTATCCTGTGGTTCCTGTGCCCGCCATAGGGTCTAAGATTAGGTCTCCCTCCTTTGTGGAAGTCAAGATAACCCTCTTCAAAAGTTCTATAGGCTTTTGGGTGGAGTGAAGTTTTTGTCCCTTCTCGTCAAGCAATCTTTCACTCTTGCCGCATATAGGCAAAACCCAAACGTTGGCACCAACTTTCCCTATGCCAAAGCTTTTAGCGTATTCTCTATTAAAGGTGTATTTTTTGACGCTTTTGTCTTTGACTGCCCAGATGAGGGTCTCGGTGGCATTGGTAAATCTCACACCCAACCAGTTGGGCATAGGGTTTGTCTTTACCCAGACCACATCGTTCAAAATCCAAAATCCTAAATCTTGCATGATTTTTCCCACTCTAAAGATGTTATGGTAAGTTCCTATGACCCATAGGGTAGCATTGGGCTTCATTACCCTTTTGACTTCAAGGAGTAGATTTTCAATAAAACGATCGTATTCTTCAAAGGAAGAGAACCTATCCCACTCGTCCAAAACACCATTAACGGTTGTCTGGACATTCCAGCGTTTTAACTCCTTTTTGCTTAGCTGTAGAAAGTAGGGAGGGTCAATAAAAACCATGTCAAAGGTCTCCTGTGGTATTTTTTTAAGCACCTTAAAGGCGTCTCCTTGGATCACTTTGTTTTTTATATCTTGGACACTGTAAAAAAGCACTTCCTCGCGGTCCTTTACAACCAAATCCTTGGGCTTTTCCTCTTCAAAAAGCTCTTTGTTTAGAGCCTGAAAGCCTTCCTTATTCCAAATCATCTCTATCTCCTATAAAAGTAATACCAAAAAGCTCCTTTACCAGTTCATCGTTTTCATTCTCCAACTCCCTGATTTCCTCTTCTTTACCTTCTGCCTTCAACTGGTGGCACCTTTTGGAAATTTCGGCAAGTTTCAGGTGGAGTTCGTTCTTAGGGTCAAATTTAGGAATGCCAATATGCTCCATAACCGACGGTGTGCCAAAGCCCCTTCCTGCGGAGGAAAAAGATTTAACAAAATCCCTAACAGGTTTTGAATTGATAATGGCACAAAGATAGTGGGCTTCTAACTCGTTATCAGTGGGAATAAAGGCTGTTGTATGAAGCGGGATGACAGCTTTCCACCCAATAGGAGTTTTTATTTGTGAAACTACAGCCGCAATCAAATCGTTTGTCATTATTTTCCATACAACTTTAAAGTTGGAAAAGGTGCTTTTTGAAATGTTAAACTGACTATAAAACGGTGCCTTTTTATCTGCATAAAACTTTTTGTATAAGGGACGCCTCAAAAGAATATCTTTAAACCTTGTCAAATACACAAAGGTTCGCGGATAGTTATTTTTAAGAAATTCTTCTGGGTAGCCTTCGCGAGTTTCTGGATCTTGAACTACCAACATATAAATCTCTAAGTCAACTCCCCATCTCTGTATATCTTTCCCTCTGATCGCAGGATATACTAAATCTGATTCAATCCTTTCTTCCAATCTTGGAATTCTTTTTCTACCCTTCTCAGCAAGATTTCTAATTAAAATACTTCCATCAGAAAAGACACGTTTTATTTCAAGCCAAAAAACACCGTATGGATTACCATTAGCACCTAAAAACGCTCTGTAGTTATTCTTACCCTTTATTTTTGATAAATATTCATCCGTAGCTAATTTTGTTTGCCAAGGTCCAACCGATGAATTAATTGGCTCGGCAAAAAGCTTTTTCTTTTGTAAAAATACTATAGCATCCTTTAATGGTATATTAGTAGGGATTTTTCCAACACCTTTCTTTTTAGTCCAGAGGATATATGGCACTGGATATTTTGTTTTTTCTCCCTTTTTAAGCACTATTAATGCAGTTTTGTTGGTTGCCCCCTCAAAGGGTTGAATAGTTGCCAGGTCGTGGGCTTTTAGCACTTTAAGGTATTCACGGTCTCCAATTTGAAACCTTCTGAATCCCTCACCGGCACCTTTTGACTTAAAAACCTCTTGTGTTATAAGGAAGCCCAACTTTCCACCATCTTTAAGATAGTAATCTGCAGAAACATAAACAAATAGCATAGACAAGTCTTTTTTACCTCCACCCAATCGGCTTTGAAAACCTCTTAGTGAAAAAAGGCCATAGTCTCTCCAAAGTTGTAAGGTAGCATTTCTATAGTCTTGAGATAGATAGTCCCATCTCACCCACGGTGGATTGCCTACCACGAAATCGAACTTCCCTGCCGCCACTGGAGCAAAAGTGTTTTTCAATAGCCTTACCCATATACCATTTTTACCCTGTTTTTCAAGCTCTAAAATCTGAGTGTAAAATTTCTTTACAACCTGTTCGTTGTTTGAAACGATCAGCCCCTCACTCTTTAGCCTTGTTATTGCCTCATTCACCGAATACTCACTCTTTACCATCTCTTCAATAAGCGGTGCGGCGATAGATAACAAAAATCCACCGTTTCTTATCCACTCCACTGGAATTTGGAATTTACCAACGGATGTGGAAACCTCCAAAAATCCACCAAAAAGGTTTCTGCTTGTTCTGGTGGGCGTCAAAACGGAGTCAGTTAAATAAATGGGAATCTCTATGTGTGGAAGTTCCTTTATCAGATCACCCAAGGCAAAAAGATAGTTAGTGCGTGCAGCAATTACTGCTAAAGGATTTAGGTCAAAGCCCCAAATGTTTGCAACGACCCTTTTTGCAATCTCAACTGGTGGCAAATTTTCCCTTTGTCCGCGATCCTTTGCCCTTTGAATGGCTAAAACAAGGAATGTCCCTGAGCCACAAGCAGGGTCCAAAAGTCTTTTACTTAAATCACCATCATACCCAACCTCATCAAGCAACAATTCTGCCAACCAGTCTGGCGTGTAATACTCACCAAGGCTATGGCGGATACCTTTTGGGACTAAATACTGGTATAGCTTTTTAAGCAAGTCCCTGATAGATGTTGAGTCTATGGTGCTGGTTGCGGGCTCAAACTCAGAAAGCCCTCTGGCGGTTTCCCTTATTGCATCCCTTAACTCTGGCGAATCAAAGGCGTCAAGATACCACTGGAAAAAGTCCCCCTCTAAAAAGTTAGAAATTCCCTTTCTGGCGTAAATCCCACCCTTTTCTATATCATCAAGCACCCTTCTAAGCTCATCATCCTTCATATGAACAAGCTCAGAGGCAAAGGATGAACCGAGAGATGTTTCCCTTAGAGTTAAAATCTCCGCAGCTATTAGCTTAATCAAAAAGACAAAGTAGGTATGTATGCAGAATAAAAGCTCGTGAAGGGTGGGTTTCCCTCCGACCTTATAAAGCCTTGAGAGGATTACCGCTTCTTTTTGTAGGGGGCTTTCTGTAAATTGCTCTCCATAAACAATGCCGAAAAGCCTTCGCCATTCGTCAAAAAAGGTGTGTATTCGCGTTTGGTTGCCCCAGTGCTTTAAGGCATTAACGAGGGCGGAGAGCATTTTTTGGGCTGAAGGGCTTTGAGGACCAAACTTCTGGGCTAAGTTCTCAGCGTTAAGAGGTAGCCGAGACAAAGCCCGCAAATGGATCAAAAAGGTTATGGCACTTTCTGTGTTAAACTCATAAGGTCCGCGTAGGATAAACTTTGATGGATCTATTGGAAACTCACTTTCCCCTTCATATTTAACAAAGAAAATCTGCTCGCCATCAAAACCCACTCCCACCATCTTGGTAGTTTTTTCCGCTTCCATTTCCGCCTTTAGATAATCCACCAACTGTTTGTATGCATTATCAACTCTACTTTTGGAGAAGAGGGACCTTGGTGCTTCATACTCAATGATCAACTGCCCATGCACCGCATCTGAGCGTCCTTTGTATGTTGATTTTTCATATTTGGGAACATATTGAAGGTTTAGCTCTGACCTTATTGACTCCAAAAGTTTTTCAAAACCGACCCTTAAATCTTCCTCCGTTTTTGCCCTCTCAAGCAAACTCTTCGTCTGACGAACCAACCCATCCGCCAGTTCATAAAGGGAAATGTTTGTTTTCAACCCACCTTCCATTTGTTTTTATATCTAATCAATATATTCTTCTTCAAACTGCCAATCAAGGGCGCCCTTTCTCCAAGCATAAAGTAGCCCGTAGGTCAGTATGAATATGAACAAAAACATCTCCACAAAGCCAAAAACTCCCAAATACCTATAGACCACCGTCCAGGGAAAGAGAAAGGCAGCTTCTATATCAAAGAGCAAAAGGAGTAGTCCCAAAAGGTAATAGCCCTGATGAAAGGTTGCCTGTGCGGATTTATCGTAAAGAGGCACACCACATTCGTAAGGATAGTCCTTTAGGGCTGATGGAGCCTTTGGTCCAAGCAGGTAGTTTAAAAAGACCATAAGCAGGGCAATGCCAAGCATAACAAAGCCAAAGATCACAAAGCCCAAGTAGTCCATCTCCTTTACCTCCTAAAGAGCATCTCTGAAGTAGGGCTAATGTAATTCCAAAGGAGCATGGGAAGTATGCCAAGGATCAGCAAAGACGCTGCCATCAGAACCATGGACACCTTTTCAAAACCTGTGGGATTGGTGATCACCCGCCTTTCTCCCTCCTTCATAAACATGAGCACAACCAGCCTCAAATAATATCCTGTGGATACACCCACTCCAACGATCATCAAAATACCAACCCACCACAGTTTGCCATAAGCCAAGGACATAAAAATTAGAGCCTTTATCAAAAAGCCAACTGTGGGAGGAATACCAAGGAGTGATAAAAGGGCTATGGCAAAAACCCAAGCCATAAAGCCCTGCGAATGCTTTAGTCCGTCAAAGTCTTCCAATTTGTTTTCCCAATTTCCGCTACGCTCCAAAACTGCCAAAACCAAAAAGCCAAGCATACCCATTATGGAGTATGCCAAAAGAAAGTAAATAACCGCCTTTAATCCAATGGCACTGGCTACAGACACACCTGCCAAAATGTAGCCCGAGTGGGCTATGGAAGAGTAGGCAAGCATTCGCTTTACATCCTTTTGGACAAGCGCCACAAAGTTTCCGTAAAGGAATGTAATGACCGCCAAGGTGCTAACTACTAAAACCCAAGTGTTATGAAAGCCCTCCTGAACCAAAGGCATTACCCTTAGCACCGGTGCAAAGAAGGCTATTTTGCCTACGCTGGACATGTAGGCGGTTATGGGCGTGGGCGCACCTTGGTAGGCGTCCGGGAGCCAAAAGTGAAAGGGCACAACTCCTATCTTTATAGCCAAGCCAAAGAGAAAAAAGACCAAGCCCAGAATAAGAAAGCTCTTATCCGGTGCATTGAAATGTAGAACTTGCCTTAAATCAAAGGAGCCTGCATATATGTAAAGGAAAACAGCACCATAGGACGCCAAGGCTATGGCAAGCCCACCCAATATTAGGTATTTGAACGCACCCTCCTTTGAGGTGAAGTCCCTCCTCTGCAGGGCGGTAAGGATATAAAAGGACACAGAAACTGCCTCAAGGGCTATGTATATCAGAAGCAGGTTGTAAGAACTGACAAGAACCATACCACCCAAAAGGGAGAAAGCCAGAAGGTAATAAAACTCTCCATACAGGGACTTTTTAAACCTCTGATACTGAAGGGTGAAGGCAAGAAGTATTATGGTAAGCAGTATCATAAAAACCTGAAGCAAAGAAGAAAAGGAATCCCTGACATAGAGCCCGTAAAAGGTCTCTCCTCTGAGGTCAAAGTTAAAGACCAGATAGAGCAGTGCCAGGGTGTAGCCTACCACACTAACGCTTATTGCCAAGGTATGGGAGAGCCTTTTGTATATGAGGTCAAGGCTAAAGAGTACAAAGCCCGTGATCAGAACAACCAGCTCTGGAACAAAGAGGGCAAGCTTTGGAATTTCAATCTGGATTAGATCCTTCAGTTCCATAAGCCACCCTCCAAGCTTTTTAATACCATCCTAAGAAGAAGGTCAATGTGGGCGTCAAAGAAGGCAAAGAAGAGGAAAGGTAAAAGCCCCACCAAAAGCATGGGCACCACCACCAACAGGAAGGCAACCAACTTAAACCCTCTAACATCCGTAAAATGGACAAGCCTACCCTCTTCTTTAACATCCAAGTATAGGGTTTTCAACAGATAAAGCACATAAAGGACGCTGAAGAAGGCACCCGCAAGGACAAGAAGCGCCAATTGCAAGGTGTATTCCCTTGCACCCATTATGGTTAAAAACTTACCCCAAAAGGAAGAACCACCCGGAAGACCCATAGAAGAAAAGCCCGTTATGGCAGTAAGAACCGCAAACACTGGCATAAACCTTATGGAACCCCTCAGTGCCTGCATGTTAAAGCTGTGCAGTCTGTTGTATATAAAACCTGCCATCATAAACAAGGAAGCGGAGGTAAGTCCATGGGCAAACATCTCCATTATGCTCGCCCTGAGACCTTCCTTGTTGAGTAAAAACATACCAGCCACCACAAAGCCCATGTGGCTAACAGAAGAGTATGCAACAAAACGCTTAACATTGCTCTGGCTTATGGTAAACCAAGAGGCAAAGATTATGGTGGCTATACCCCAAAGCACAAGGACGGGCATCAAAAAGACCGCAACCTCTGGGAAAAGCCCAATGTTAAACCTCAGAAGGGCATAAGTACCCATCTTTAAGAGGATCGCCGCCAGCACCACAGAACCAGCGGTGGGTGCCTCACCGTGGGCATCGGGAAGCCATGTATGAAAGGGCACTATGGGCGTTTTTACCGCAAAGGCAATAAAGAAGAGCAGGAAAAGGAAAAGTCCAAAAGCTAAGCTATACTGGTTTTGCAGGAGGTCAAAGTAGGAAAAGGAGAATTTACCAAACTGTCTGTAATGCTCCACCGCAACGCTCATTATCCCCAAAAGGAAAAACAAAGAAGAGACAAAGATGTAAACAAAGAACTTGTAGGCAGAGTATAGCCTTAGCTTGTAGCCCCATATGCCTATAACAAAGAACATGGGCACAAGGGTAAGCTCATAAAAGACGTAAAAGACGAGCATGTCCCAGCTGGTGAATACACCCACGAGGGCGCTTTCAGTTAGCAAAAACCAAGCATAGTATTCCTTCAGCCGGTGGTTTATCTGATGGTCCCTTATAGACCAGCATATGGCTACAAAGGAAACCAAGGTGGTAAGAATATACATAAGGTAGGAAAGCCCGTCTGCACCAAAGGAGAGGCTTAGCTTCAGCTCCTCAATTAGGGTTATGCTTTGGTAAAACTGAACCTTTTGGGCTTGAGAAAAGTCAAAGTAAAGGAGGGAAACCAAAGAGAGAACAAGGACCGCACCCGAAAAGACAAGGGCGATCCATTTGGCAAACTTTTCCTCAAGAAAAACAATGAGCACTATGCCAAGCAAAGGCAGGACTATACTTAAAGGAATGAAGGGAAAAACCGCAGGCACAAGTTCCATGGCTCACCCCATAAAGTAAATGATTATTCCCAGCAGAACAACCAACCCAAAGAGCAAAAAGGCTACATAATTGTTTAGAAGACCAGTTTGTATTAGGCTTGCTTTTCTACCAAACCTAAAGGAAAACTTGGCAACCCCATTAACAAAAAGGTCCACCGTGTATACGTCCAGCTTGATCCACAGAAACTTAACCACTCTAAAGTAAAGAAAGTTCAAAAGGTTTATAAAACCATCTATTAAGAACCTATCGCCCACCAAGAAAAGACCCCTTGAAAGCTCCATATAGCCCCTTGCAAATCCCTTGTGGTATAACCTTTCCGTGAAGAACTGTTCTCTGAAGGTAGTATGAACTGGCTTTAGAGATTGATACAGCTTTTCTGGGTCCAAAAC
>DAIUER010000002.1:0-19139 GCA_036845005.1 Thermocrinis sp. | reverse complement strand
GTCTCCCTCCTTCCAGTAGTATATCTCCTTGGTGGCAACCTCTTGGACCAGGTCCAGCTCCGAAATGTCCGCGTAGCTTTTTGCCTTATGAACCAAGCTATTTGGGTCCAAATCTACGGTGGATATGATGCCCTTTATGGCACCCTTTTCCCTTATTCTTTTGACCAGAGCCCTCGTGTCTATACCCCATATACCTAAAACTTGGTTTTCTTTCAAATACTCATCCAAAGACTTCTTTGCCCTCCAGTTGCTGTATATGGGAGAAAGCTCCTTTATTACAAGCCCATTGACCTGAACTCTATCGGATTCCACATCCTCCTCATTTACTCCGTAGTTTCCTATTTGGGTGTAGGTTAAGACTACGATCTGCCCTTTGTAAGAGGGGTCCGTGAGGATCTCCTGATATCCAGTCATGGAGGTGTTAAAGACTACCTCTCCTAAGGTTTCCCCCTCTGCACCAAAGGAATAACCCACAAAGTAGCTTCCGTCCTCAAGGGCTAAGATGGCTCTTTTCATAGCTCTTTGGCGGAGAGGGCGGGATTCGAACCCGCGGTGCGGGGATTACCCGCACACAGCATTTCCAGTGCTGCACCTTCGGCCACTCGGTCACCTCTCCTAACTAATATTAATTATAAGCAAAGTGGAAGCTTCTTTGACATCCAGTTTAGGCAAAATTAAGTGAAGGGGCATTCTTTAAAGACCTAAAATAAAAGGGCTTGAATTAACACTCTCTTTGGGTTAAAATTAAAAAACCAAACCTTAAAAGGAGGTTTTGCCATGAAAAAGCTAATTGCCCTTAGCCTTTTGGCGTTAAGCCCTACTTTGCCGATATTTGCCATAGCCTATGGGGAAGAGATAAAGCCCATGCATTCAACAAGGTTCGGTGGCTTCTTTGTGGATAAGTTGGAATACAGAACTAAGAACAAAGACCTAAAGTTTCACATCTACTCCTTTTATGGAGGAGACCACCACAAGCTGTGGGTTGATGTGGAAGGAGAAAGGGGGCTAAAAAATAGCGAGTGGCTACTTGAAAGGGCGGACTTGCTGTTTGTAAAGGCTATCTCAGATTCTTGGGACCTAAGGGCGGGCGTGGGCTACGCAGGTAGCAACGAGGGTGGAAGGTCAAGGCTTGTGCTGGGTGTGAATGGTCCTGCACCCTACGGGTTTGATGTGGGTGCAAACCTAAACCTAACAAACAAAGGGGAGCTTTACGGAAAGCTTGAAGTGGGGTATGAACTTTCGCTAACCCAGAGGCTCATCCTTCAACCGAGCTTTGATGTTTCGGCAAGCACCAAAAAGATAGAATTCCTTGGAGTTGGAAGCGGTCTGAGTAAAACAGAGTCAGCACTAAGGCTTAGGTATGAAATAAAGAAGGAATTTGCACCATATTTGGGCGTCTCTTGGGAAAGGTACTTTGGACAGACTAAGGAAATCGTGGGAGAAAGGGACCTTATAAACTTCCTGGTGGGCTTAAAAACTCAGTTCTGAGCCTTCAGCCTCCGCCCATAAACTTGCCATACCAACGAAGAAAGCCAAAAACCAAAAGGGTCAAAAACACAAGAAATAGAAGATAGAGCAAGAGCTCCATAAGGAATAAAATATTCCTGTGGAAGCACTTGTGAAGCTGTTCTGATTTCCTACTCTGTTCCACGCTCCATTGCGAGAGTGGAAGGGCTACCTTCGGGGCATGCTGTGTAGTGGCAAGGATTGTCCAAGCTCTCCCGTCCTCGGAGTTCCTTCCAGTGGTCTGGCGGAGCCCTTTGGTATGCTCTTGTAGATCGAACTCTAAACCTCCAAGAGGATGGTTACGGGTCCGTCGTTTATTATGAAAACCTCCATATGGGCACCAAAGATGCCCGTCTGCACAGGCACATATTGGGAAAGCTTTTTGACAAAGAGTTCATACAACTCCTTTGCCCTCTCTGGCTTTTCTGCTTCCTCAAAGCTGGGTCTTCTGCCCTTTTGGGTGTTGGCATAAAGGGTAAATTGGGAAACCACAAGGGCAGAACCCTTCACATCCAAAAGGGAATACTGAAACTTACCCCTTTCGTCCTCAAATATTCTAAGATGCACCACCTTTTCCACCAGCTTATCCACTTTCTCCTCCGTGTCTCCCACCCTGACCCCAAGGAGTATGTTCAGTCCCTTTTCTATTCTTCCCACCTCTTCGCCATTCACCACCACCCACGAAGCCTTTACCCTTTGCACCAGGGCACGCATTTTCAGAGCTTACAAAGGACAGGTATGGTCTCGTAGCTTTGCTCCTCTCCAAGGATCAGCTTAATAAGATGGCTTAGGTTGGGCGAGTTGTCGGTAAAAAAGAGCCTCAGGGTCCCATTCCCCTCGTTCTTTGCCAACTTTTTGACTTCTTGGGCAACCGCTTGGGCAGAATCCACAATCTCCACATCTCCCATATACTCCTTTATTGTCTCTTTTAATAGGGGATAGTGGGTGCAGGCAAGTATGAGGGTATCCACCTTACCCTTTAGCTCTTGCAAGTAATACTCCACCACGCTTTGGGCAATTTTGCCGTTGATTATACCCTCCTCCACCAAGGGAACAAAGAGAGGGCAAGCCTTGGCTATAGGCTGTGCGCCCTGTTCCTTTAAAAGGTTTTGATATACAGCACTTTGCACGGTACCCCTCGTGCCTATTACACCTATTCTCTTGGTCTTTGAGACCTTCAGGGCTTGTTCAACGCCCGGCTGGACCACTCCAACCACGGGTATGGTTAAACCCTCCTTTAGAAGCTCCAGGGCGTATGCACTGGCGGTGTTGCAGGCAACCACCAATAACCCTATGCCAAAGGACAGAAGAAACTCTGCACACTCAAGGCTGTATCTTTGGATGGTCTCCTTGGATTTGCCACCGTAAGGCACTCGGGCGGTATCCCCCAAGTAAAAAAAATCCACGGAAGGCAACTCTTCCCTTAGGGCTTTTAAAACAGTTAGCCCACCTACGCCCGAATCAAAGACACCAATTTTCATGATATTTTTCATGATTTTTTCATGTGGGTTTTCCTAAATTATAATATACAGAACAACCTTGTTTAGGAGGTGTTGTCATGAAGAAGGCACTCATGCTATTGGCGGTAGGTCTTGTAAGCGTGTCCTTCGCCAACCAACAGCTCGCCCAACAGAAGGGCTGTATGGCATGCCACGCCACGAACGCAAAGAAGGTCGGACCTTCCTATGCGGACATAGCCAAGAGGTATGCGGGCAGGGCTGACGCGGTGGATTACTTGGCGGGCAAGATCAAGAAAGGTGGTGCGGGCGTTTGGGGTTCTGTGCCAATGCCTCCTCAGAACGTATCTGACGCAGAAGCCAAGCAACTTGCCCAGTGGATCTTGAGCGTAAAGTAAGAGAACTCTTTTCGGAGTTTGTCCAGCTTCACTTTAAGAAACCCGTGGAGGCGGACTTCAGGGAGCTGAGGTCTGCCCTCCTTTTTTCCATGTTCTTAGAATGGTTCGGTCTTGACAATCCCTTAGGTATATACCTTTTGGACCTTTATCCGGAGCTCTTGTCTGAATTTCACCTTTGGCACCGGACCTTGGGCATAGACCACTCCAAGCTTGACTTCTTACTGTGCTGTTAAGAAGTGTTTATATGTTTGGAGGGAAGGGTGGCGTTGGTAAAAGCACCTTAGCCTGCGCTTTAGCCCTAAGGCTTTCTGAGAGGGGCAAAACCCTTTTGGCTTCCTTGGACCCAGCACATTCTCTTTCTGGCATACTCAAAACATCGGTAGGGAGCAATATTACTCAGGTTCTCCCAAATCTTTATGTGGTGGAATTTGATGCCCAGAGCTTAGCCCAGGGCTATGTGGATAGAGTTTTAAAGGGTTTGGAGGAAGTTCTTTCCCCTTCTGCCCTGGAGGGTGCAAAAAGGTTTGCGTCCTTGATTTCCACCTCTCCTACCTCTTTGGAAACTGCGGTCTTTGATAAGCTTTCTGAGCTCTTGCCCCAGTATGAGTATGCGGTTTTGGACTTTGCACCCACTGGACAGGTGCTCAGGTTCTTTGACTCTCTAAGCTTGGTTCAAGAGTGGCTTGAGTTTTTGGTCCAGCTCAGCCAACGGCAGGAGGAGATAGACCGGTTTATGAACAGGAAGAGAAACCTACCTCAACTTCTCAAAGAAAGGCTCCAAAAGGTAAAGTTCTTGGCGGAAACCTTGAAGGAAAAAGGATTGCTCTTTGCGGTTGCAAGGGAGGAGCCCTTGGCACTCCAAGAGGCACAGATGTTAGAAAAGAACAGCATCATAAAAACGAAGAGGGTTATAAACTTCTCTGAAGAACCCACCCAAGGGCTCAGCATTCCAAGGGTGGAAGACCCCTACGGGCTTGAAAACCTCAAAAAAATCCCCGTAGAAAAGCTCGCCCTACTTTAACACCTTTCCCGTCTTTAGATAAAACACATAAAGGTCAAGTTCTGCCAAACTCATACCAAGCCCTTGTGCCACTTCCTTGAGGGCTTTCTCTGACTGGAGGTATATTTTCCTGGTCATGGTTTTGTAGTCTGGAATGAGCTTTTTCTCTTTCAAAAACCTGAATATGTGTCTGTCTATTATTGCCACATCCTTGTAGCCGATGTTTCGCAAAAAGTGGGACGCTTCCTTTAGCCCAAAGCCCTCCACTTTGTATTTGGAACAGGTATCGCTGAGAAGGTCCCTGAGTTCTTGTGGGCTTGAGCCATCCTTTAAAAGCTCTAAGGTTCTGTGAAAGCTTTCCCTTGCCTTGACGATCCTTTCTGCCCTTTGGCGGGCAAACCTATGACCAAGGGATGAAAGAATTTCTGTTAGCCCCTCCAAGCTAAGGTTTTTAAACCCCTCCGTTCCTATTTGCATCTGTGCCTTTATGCCAAGGCTTGCGGAGGAGTTGGCGGTTAGCAAGCAAAAGCAAAGTTCCGAGAATAGGTCCGCCTTATACTCCGCTTCCAAAAAGGGCTTAAAGTTAAAGTAGGTTTCTCCGAACCTTCCCAAGTTCTCAAACTCCTCCAGCCTTCTATGGACAAAGCTTTTAACTTTTTCCTTTGCCAGAAGGACATCCTCAAACACTGCAAACCTCCTTCATAAGCTCCATTGCACCTTTAAGGGTTTGGTTGTTTATTATGCCCATTAGCCTTGCCACCTCTTGCAGGCGATCTTCCCCTTCAAGCTCTTTTATTAACACCCGGTTGCCCTCCCGGTAGGTTTTAAAGTGTCTGTCTCCCGCTGACGCAAGGGCGGGCGAGTGGGTTATGGCTATAACCTGCATCTTTGAGGAAAGCCTTTTCAAAAACTTTGCCATTTTGAGGGAGGTCTCTCCGCTCATGCCCACATCTATCTCATCCAAAAGGTAGGTTTGGGCTACCGGAGACAGCAAAAATAAACCCAGGGCTAAACGAGAGATTTCTCCACCGGAGGCAACCTCTGCCAAGTCCTTGGGTGTTCCCCCGGAGGAGGAAAACAAAAACCTTACATCCTCAAAGCCAAAGGGTCCCTCTCTTTCTTCAAAGAGCACATCAAAGACCCCTTTTTCCAAACCAAGCTCCTTTAAGCTATCCATCACCATGCCCACAAAGGCAGGCTTTTCTTCCCTTCTCTTGGCACTGAGCCTTTGCCCCACCTCTCTGAGCTTAGCCCTTAACCCTTCCCTCTTGCTTTGAAGCCCCTCAAGGCTCAGCTCTATCCCCTCTAACCTCCTTATCTCCTCTTTGAGCCCTTCCGCAAGCTCTAAAACTTCTTTGTAGCTTTTTTTGTATCTTCTTTCTAAGCTCTGCACCGCAAAGACCTTCTGGTTGAGCCGGTCTATCTCCTCAAGGTCCCAGCTTTCGTAAAGGTTGGAGAGCCTCTTTCTGAGCTCAAGAAATTCCTCCTGAACCTGCGTGAGGCTTTCCCTTTCTTGGCTCAGTCCAAGAGCTTCCAAGAGCTTTGCCAAGTTCTTCAGACCGGGTATTAACACCTCGTCCAACAGTGCAACCCCCTCAAGGGATAACTTGTTTATCCTCTCCCCCTCTGCGTATTTTTTTAGCGCCTCCAAAGCCCTCTCGTATTCCTCCTCCGACCATCCCACCCTTTCAATATCCTTTAGCTCCTCTTTGAGTATTCTAAGCCGGAGGTCCCTCTCCCTCTCCAGGTGGGCAAGTTGCTCCAAGTCCTTTTCCACCTCCTTTAACTGCTGATAGATTTTTTCAAACTCCCTTCTCAGTTCAATGGCTCCCGTGCTTTTATCAAAGACATCCCTCTGAAAGTCCCTTCTCAAAATTCTTAGCCTGTCGTCCTGCTCTTGGAAGAGTAAAGCCCTTGAGAGGACCTCCTTGACCACCCTTTGGGTGCTGCTGAGCCCGTTGAGGTAAAACCTACTCCTTCCTCTGTTTATCTCCCTTCTTAGGATGAACTCCTCATCCTCTAAGACTATCTCCGCCTCCACTGCGGTGCCTTCCTCGTAATCCCCCTGTTCCCCCATCAAAAACAAAAGGGCGGAAAAGGTCATAGACTTTCCTGTTCCCGTCTCTCCTGTGATCACATTGAGACCTCTGTCAAAGAACAGCTCCTGCCCTTCGATGAGAAGGAAACTCTCTATGTTCAACCTAACGAGCATAAAAAATAAGATAAGTTAAAATATCCCTTAGGAGGTGTGTAAATGAAAAATCCTCTTGATGTTCAGCTCTTGGAAGAGCTTTCCAACTTGGAGTATTTTATAGTGAAAGCCCCATTGAACTCAAGGGATTTTTGGAAGGAGTGGCAGGATAAGTTCTCCCGGGCATACATGACCCGGATCGCCATCAAAAAACTTTTGAGAGGGAAAAAGGTAGCCTATGAGGAAGTGTCCAAATACAAGTCCATGTTGGAGCTATATGAAGATGTGCTTTACTATCTGGAGCTTTTGAAGAACCTTGCCCTTCAGATGAGGGGTGTTTATTCTTCGGAACCAGACATAGAGTTTGACGACGAGGACATAGACTTAGACTTTTGAGGGAGGTGTGCTTATGCCTTTTAGGAAGAAAACTCTAAGGGGTCAGAATGTTTCTGGCAAAAGGGTTTTGGTTAGAGTGGATTTTAATGTGCCCATGGATGAGTTTGGAAACATTGAGGATGACACAAGGATAAAAGCTTCTTTGCCCACCATTGAGTATCTTTTGGACGCAAAGGCAAAGGTTATTTTGATGTCTCACCTTGGAAGACCCAAGGGCACAAGGGATCCCAAGCTCAGCCTACAGCCAGTAGCCAAGAGGCTCTCAAGGTATTTAAACCGAGAGGTTAAAATGGCACCAGACTGCGTGGGAGAAGAGGTAAAGAGGATGGTGGAGAACCTAAAGGAGGGAGAGGTTTTGCTTTTGGAGAACGTGAGGTTTCACCCCGGAGAAGAGGGTAAAGACCCAGAGTTCGCCAAGGAGCTGGCAAGCTACGGAGATATATACGTTAGCGATGCCTTTGGCACCTGCCACAGAAAGCATGCGTCTGTTTATTTGGTGCCACAATTTCTCAAGCCTGCAGTTATGGGCTTTTTGCTGGAAAAGGAAATAAGCTATTTTGAAAGGGCAATGATCAACCCCCAAAGACCGGTGGTTGCCATCATAGGAGGTGCCAAGGTCTCTTCCAAGTTGGGTATTTTAAAAAACCTTCTGAGGAGGGTGGATAAGCTCTTTGTGGGTGGAGCCATGGCTTTTACCTTCATAAGGGCTATGGGCTATCAGACGGGGAAATCTTTGGTGGAAGAGGAGCTTTTGGAAACTGCCAAGGACATAATGGATGTGGCAAAGAAGCTTGAGGTCAAGCTTTACCTGCCTGTGGATTTTGTGATAGGGACGGAGGTGTCCGACAAAACATCCACCAAGGTGGTTCCGTGGCAAGAGATTCCCGATGGCTGGATGGGGCTTGATATAGGTCCCGTTTCCGTCAGTCTGCTGAGGGAGATCCTCTCAGACGCCCAGACGGTAGTTTGGAACGGTCCTATGGGTGTTTTTGAGCTGGACCGGTTTAAAGATGGCACCTATCAAACCGCAAAAATGCTGGCAGAGTCTCCCGCCTTAACCATCGCTGGCGGTGGTGATACAGACCACGCCATCCACAGGGCAGGAGTTTATAACGCCATAGACTTTGTTTCCACCGGTGGTGGTGCCTTTTTGGAGCTTTTGGAGGGTAAAACCCTGCCCTGCATTGAAGTTTTGGACGATGAGGAATAACTTTTAGGTCTATGAGAAGAAAAACAAGGCAGATAAGCGTAGGATGGGTTAAGGTTGGAGGAGATGCACCAATAGTGGTGCAGTCTATGACCTCCACCAAGACCCACCAAGTGGAAGAGACTCTCTCTCAGATAAACCGATTGGCAAAGGCAGGCTGTGAGATAATAAGGGTTGCGGTTCCCCATCGGGAGGACCTGGAAGCCCTTCCGGATATAGTGAAGAACTCTCCCATACCAGTAATAGCGGACATACACTTTGCACCCTCTTACGCCTTTGGCTCTATGGAGGCGGGCGTCCATGGAATCCGCATAAACCCGGGGAACATAGGAAAAGAAGAGGTTGTCAGGGATATCGTCCAAGAGGCAAAGGGGAAAGGGGTTGCCATAAGGATCGGTGTCAATTCGGGCTCTTTGGAAAAGGACCTTTTGGAAAAGTATGGCTATCCGAAGGCGGAGGCGCTCTTTGAGAGTGCCATGCGTTGGTCGGAAAAGTTTGAAAAGTGGGGCTTTTATAACTTTAAGGTCTCCATAAAGGGCTCCGATGTGTTAGAAAACATCAGGGCAAACGAGCTCTTTGCACAGCACACAGACATTCCTCTGCACATAGGCATTACCGAGGCGGGCATGGGACTAAAGGGCATAGTAAAGTCCTCGGTGGGCATAGGCATACTTCTTTACAAGGGCATAGGAGACACGGTTAGGGTCTCTTTGACGGACGACCCAGAGGTGGAGGTGGAAACCGCTTACGCCATTCTACAGTCCTTGGGTTTAAGGCGGAGAGGTATAGAGATCATAGCCTGTCCCACCTGCGGAAGGATTGAAGTGGACCTACCAAAGGTGGTAAAGGAAGTGGAGGAAAAGCTAAAGGGTCTTGAAAAGCCCTTAAAGGTTGCCATAATGGGCTGTGTGGTCAATGCCATAGGAGAGGCAAGGGAAGCAGACCTGGGTCTTGCCTGCGGAAGAGGCTTTGCCTGGCTATTTAAGGAAGGAAAGCCCATAAAGAAAGTTAGCGAAGAGGAGATGGTTCAAGCTTTGCTGGAGGAAGTACTAAACCATGACGGAAAAGGAAAAGTATGAAAAGCTATTGCAAAGGGCACAGTTGGTGGATCAGAACGTTCAGATAAACTTTGTAATGCTTGACTTACAGCCAAGGTGGATGAAATGCAGACGCACAAGAAGGCTCGTTTTTCAGTTTCACAAGCTCGGACAGGAAGAGGGCTTGACTGCCTGCGGGAAAAGGTTAGAAAAGTATCAAATTCTCCCAGAGAGGCAGGAGAACTTGGTGATCACGCAGGTGAATATGATGTTGGGAGGGCTTGGGCTCTTGGTTTTCTTTGACCTTTGTCCCCAATGCTTTGGAAATGTGAATAGATGCACTCCAGAAGAGGGAGGCTGAAGGAACACACACAATGAGGTCTTAATCATAGTGTCAGCCCTTTTGGCACTTCCCCTAACCTGCTTAACTTCCTCTTGATGATGTCTTGAGAGTACTTTTCAAGGTAATAGACTATGGTCTCCACTCTTATTTTCACACTGCCCGCGGGCTTTGTTTCGTCTAACTCCCCAAACTTGAAAAATAGGGTGCCGGAGGATTCTACGATCTTCTGGACGGGCGTAAAGGTTGGCTGGTCCATACCGCATTCGTAAGAAGAGAGCCTTATGACTCCCGTAATCCAGGGAAATCTGCTGGCAAACTTGGCTCCCCAGATGATCTCGTTGGTGTTAGAGCTGTAAGAGGAGGTCCATACATCCGATAAATCAAGGGAAATGCCAAGCCAGTCCAAGAGCCATTTGTCTATTGGTAGGTAGTTATACCAAAGGACTGGATAGCCATAAAGCTGAAACTCTGCGTCTATTTCGTGTCCTATGCCCGGGTCCATATGGTAAGGTCTTGCCAGCACCAAGAGGGCAGGTCTGTTGTTCTTGACGCACCAGCGCAGAATTTCCAAAGACTTTTCCCGCATGCTTTTGTCAAACTCCTCAAGGGATGCAAAGCCTTCCTTTACCGCCTCTACCACCTCTTCGTAGGTGAGGTCCTCCACCGCTGGCTTTAAGCTTTCAAAGAGATACTTGGGCAAAAGCTCCGGCTCCCCAAAGGGCACAAAGGGAGAAACGTACTTTATACCCCTCTCTTTGAACTCGTCCTTCTCTTTAAGAAAGCTCGCCTTTATGTTCTCCGGCGCCATCATCACCCGCGTGCAGCACAGTGTATCCATCACATGCCCCCTCAAGAAGGAGGGCAGGGAATAGATCATGGGCACAAAGAGGATGTTTATGTCTTTGTGCAAGAGCTCCCCTATGTGTCCCGCAAGGGCTTTCACTGGAAAACAGCTGTCCATGGTGATCCTACCCTTGCCGTAAGTTCTGTACTGCTCCTCGGAGGTGTCCGAGCTAAAAACCACTTTCATACCCAGGCTGTCAAAAAAGCCCACCCAAAAGGGTGCGGTGCCCCAAATGTTCAAAAACTTGGGAATGCCTACCTTAATGGACCTTTTGGTTTGCCCTTCTTGGTTTGAACGCAGTTTTCTTAGCAATTTGGGCAAGGTTAGGAAACTCATCCTGCACCCTCCTTAGTTCCTGTTGAAGGAGCTTAAGCTCGCTTTCGTCTTCTACAAGCCCCTTTGGACATGCGTTGCTAACTATGAGCCTGAGCCAGCCCCTCTCCAAGGGCACCTTACTCCAAGGTCTTCCTTCCCCTTCTCCTACAAACACATCTATGAAGGTCCTCTGACAGTTCATAGGACACCATCTGCAGACCGTCTCTTGGGAGGTGGTTGCCCTGTAGGTTAGGTTCTCTATAGCGTCAAAGCCCCTAAACCGGCTTTTACCTTTCGTCTCAAGGGCAAGTAAAGCTACACCTAAAGCTCCCGCCTCTCCCGGGTAGGGATGCACAAGCACCTGTGCATCTGGCACCTTGGACTTTATAAAGTCCCTTTGGGCTTTTACCACCGCCAAATTTTTATGGGTTCCACCCTGGAGCACAAACTTTTTACCCACCTGTGCCAAGTTGTTTATGTTGCCCGCATAAATCCACACGTTCAAGGGCAGAACATAGCAGAGCCCCGCAAGGATTTCCTCCGCCTTCCAGCCCTTCCTTTGCTGATTGACTATATCGCTTTGTAAAAACACGCCACAACCCATGGTAAAATTGGGAATTGCCTTTGCACTAAAGGCAAGCTCGGCAATGTCTGTAAGTGGTATGTTGAACCTTTCTGCCACTCCTTGCAAAAAGGCACCGTTTCCGGAGGAACACTGAGAATTTAGCCTAAAATCTACAACCGAGCCATTGCGAAGGATGAGGATCTTTACATCCACCCCACCCACATCGCATATACAGTCCGCATCCTTAAAAAAGTGCATGGCACCCGTAGCGTGGGCAACCGTCTCCACCACCGCACAGTCCGCCCCCAAAACATCCTTGAGAAGGTCCTTTCCGTAGCCCGTAAGCCCCAAGCCTATAACCTCCACATCATCCCCAAAGAATTCCCTTATCTGTCTGAAGATGCTTTTGGCATCCTCTATGGGATTGCCCTTGCTGATCTGATAACAGGAAAAGACCGGCTCTCCTTCCTCAGAGACGCACACCGCCTTGGCGGTGGTGGAGCCAAAATCACACCCTATGGCAACCCTTTTAACCTTCTTGGGAACGATCTTCTTATACTGACCTTCGTACTCTTTCAAAAACTCCCTTAGCTCTTCCTCAGAGGACACGAGCCCTCTCTTTCCCTCCTTTAGCTTTTCCTGATATTGCCCCTCCTCTATCCACCACTTGAGCCTATCCAAGCCCTCATAAACTCCACCCTCTTCCTCCATGGCATAAAAGACACAGCCAAGGCTCGCGTAATAAAGGGAGTTTTCGGGAACTACCACCAATTCCTCCATCTCTTGGTCTGTGCAATCCCTCAAGCCCTTTTCCTTCCATATTCTCTGCAGGTGCACACGCCAAGCCTCCTGAAGCCCCCTAAAGAAGAGATTGGGACCTCCCAACAGTAGCACCCTCCACATGGGAGTGTTTCCCTTGGTAAGTTGGGAGAGGTTCTGATAGACCACCGCCTCAAAGAGGGAAGCCATGATCTCCTCCGGAGGCACTCCAGCCTTTTGCAGGGTATTCACATCCGCCTCCGCAAAGATGCCACATTTGGCACTTACCTTGTGGAGATTGTAGCCTTTGTATCCCATAGAACCCAGCTTTTCCTGAGGAATTCCAAGCTTCCTTGCGGTCTTTTCTATAAAGGTGCCCGTTCCCCCAGCGCAGGCGTTTTGCATAAAGACCTGCTTTACCCTTTTTCCATCAACCTCCTTGAAAAAGATAGCCTTCATATCTTCCCCACCGATTTCGCTAACAAACCTCACATCTGGATGGAGTTTTTCCACCGCAGTGGAGACCGCAACAACCTCTTGAACAAATCTCCCCCCTACCAGCGGAGCGATCAGCGTAGCACCAGAGCCAGTGAAATATACCCTGTCTCTTCCGGGCTTAAAACCAAAGTTCTCTTCAAGCTTTTTTAAAAACTCATACACCTTCTCCGCGGTTTTTGTGTTGTGCCTTTCGTAAGCTTTATCTAAGATGTTTCCACGATCATCCACCAAAACATACTTACAGGTGGTGCTTCCTACATCTATGCCCAAAATCATCTCAGCCTCCCCATGAGTTTTGCTACGTGCATCACATAGTTGGCGGATGTTCCCGCATAGCCATAGTTTGGTACTTTGTAGGTTGCCCTTTTGAGCTGTGTATGTTTTTCTTCAAAGTCTCTTATTTCTTCCAAGCTCAAGCCCGTTTTCTCCAAGGCTTGTTCAAACTCCTCCTTTGCCCTCCTTTTGGCTTCTGTAAGAACCATCTGACAGCGGGAGTATGCATGCACTTCTGAGTCTCCCTTGACCTCTATGGGTGCATACAGAAGCTCTGGATAGTCTGCCAGCACCTTTGCCATGGCACCAACAGACATAGTGTTGGGAAGGCATCCGTAGGGAGACAGCTCGCAGACCATATGGGTTTGCTTGTGTTTTAGTGCGTAGAGGGCTTTGCCAATGAGCATATGCCCCTCACCCCCAGTTAGCCTGTAGTGAAAGTAAGGTCTTGCCAGTTCCTTCAGTTCTCTCTGGGAGGGCAGTGGGTTGGGAATGTTGTTTAAAGCCTTTCTGAGCTTGTCGTAAGTTTTCCTGTATAGCCACGCAAAAAACGAGATGGCAGATTTTTTAAGGTAATAGTTCTTTACAAAGGGCTTGGCGTCTTCAAGCTTAAAAAGTTCCATGTTTATAAGATAGTCCATCCAGACCGCTACGGGTGGTGGGATCACTTCCGCACCCTGTTCCTCCAACCATCTTTTTATGTTGTAGTTTCCGTCTCCTTCGTGGGTCTGAAGCCAAAACTCTCCGGTGATCTTTACCCTTGCCTTTGGCTGAAGCCTATCCACCTCTATTTCATCCCAGAGCTTTTTAACTTCCTTTAGGACATCCACAAAGTAATCGGTGAATATGTGCCAAAGGAAGTTTCCGAGCTTTTTGCCCACTATGGGTCTCTTTTTGAGTCTTTCATAAAGCACTTCCACACTGTCCTTTACCACCTGGTCTGTTTGACCCTTTTTTACTTCGTAAGGTCTTGTGGCGTATTCCATGTCCGTTATCAGGTCTCCCATAAACATGGCATAGACGAGCCCAAGGGTAAGAGGCATGCTTACTTCCAAACCTCCACCCTCTGCAGACTGTTCAAGCTGCAAAAGGTCCAAAAGAAAGAGCCTAAAGTCCCGTAGGTTTAGCCCTTCAAGGACCCTCTCGTAGGATTCGTGATACTGTCCGAACCTACAGGGTCCGCAGGCACCGATCGTAACGAAAACATACCGATCCTTTACCGCATCCCTGCCTTCCCTCTTTTCAATGTCCATAAGGGTCCTTGCTAAGTTTCCCGCAGTAAAGGTGGTAGGACAGCAAGCACCCACATCTATGTGTTCCTTCCCTATGTCCAAATCTATCCTCTCTATGTTGGGCAAGGGCTTTGCCTTATAGCCCATGTTTTCCAAGGCACCCGTTATAAGCTGTTCATGTTTAAAGGTAAGCCCACCAAAGAGTATGGTGGTGTATGGTCTCTCCTCCTTGGTAAAGGGTCTTGGCTTGTAGGCTTTATACTCAAAGCTTACCGCTTCCATGATATCCCTCCTAAAAAGTTTTTTTATAAAATAAGCTGAACTTCAGGGTAACAAGCTGAGGAAAATCACCCTCAACTTATCTGTTCTATTGACATGCCCTTGGTCTCTTTTCCCTTGATGGCGTATATCACAAAGGCAAAAAAGCCCACCAACCAAAAGAGGAATATACACAAAAGTCCGAGCCGGTAGTCTTGATTAGCCAAAGCTATCACAAGCACAGGTGCAAAGGCACCCGAGAGCCTTCCTACAACTGAAAGCACCCCTATGGCGTATGCCCTTATGTAGGATGGGTATATTTCCGTTGCGATCACGTAAGCCACAGAGGCAAAGGAAAAAGCGATCAACGAATACAAAAAGTAAAGAACTTTAGGGTTTGCGTCCGTTAGCAAAAACAGAAAAACCGCCAGAGCGGAGAGCCCGCTTATGCTAACCCCAAGCACCTTTCTCCCCGCCCTGTCGTTTAGAAAGGCTACCACAAGACCCCCAATCAGTCCCCCCACACTTCCAAAGAAGAGCACCTCGGAGATCTGCTTGGAGCTAAGATTATAGACCTTTGAAAGAACCAGAGGCAAAAAGGTGATCATGCCGTAGTAGGTGGTAAGTATGGTAAAACTCATTGACGCACTAAAGAGAAACCTCCACCGGTATTTGGTTAGGATCAGCTTGGTGGCATCCCATATGCTACCCTCAAAAACGGGAATCTGACAACTTTCCACCTTTGGAGAGATGCCCGCCTCCCTTTCCACCTTTTTGACGACCTCCTCCGCCTCCTTCAGCCTTCCTTTGGAGATGAGCCACCTGGGAGACTCGGGCACATATATCCTTATGTATATGATCAAAAGGGTCAAAAGACCACCAATAAAAAAGGCAATCCTCCAAGCAAAGCCTTCGTCAAAATGCTTTAAAAGATACAAAGCAGATAAAGAAGCCATAATACTCCCCAAGTTCCAAAGGGCGGTGATGGTGCCATCCACCTTTCCCCTGTGGCGGGCGGGCACAAACTCGTCTATTGCGGACTGGATCGCTGCAAACTCTCCACCCAAACCCGCTCCCGCCAAGATCCTAAAGAACAGGGCGGACTCAAAACTATTGGCAAAGCCCGTTAAAAAAGTGCCCCCAGAATACAGCAATAATGTAAGAATAAAGAGCTTTTTCCTGCCAAACCTGTCAGCCAAGTAGCCAAAGATCAAGGAGCCCAATATGGCACCTATGAGAAAACCGCTCACCATCAGGGAAGCCTGCTGGTCGGTAAATTGGAGGGTTTCTGCCATGGGCTTTAGGACTGCACTTACTATGACTACTTCAAAGGCGTCCAAGACCCAAGTAATGCCAAGGGCTAAAACAAACCTGGTGTGAAAGCCCGTCCAGGGAAGGGCGTCAAGCCTGCAGGTTAGGTCTGTGTTTATAAACCTCATAGAAACCTACCAAATTCTTCAAACTTAAAGCGGTATGCCCTTGGAAGTAGCTCCCTTTGAGGGTCCTTGTATCCTATGGCAAGCATGACGGGTATAACCTTATCCTTATCTACCCCCAAAAACTCCTTTAATCTCTCTTCGTCAAAGCCCTCCATTGGATGGGTCTCAAGCCCATAAGCCCTTGCAACGATCATAACCGTCATACAAAAGAGGGCGGTATCCCTTATAGCCTTTCTTACAGCTTTATCTCTGTCGGTCCATCCCCTCTGGATGCTCTCCTTTAGATTTTCCTCTGCATCTTTGGGTATGTAGCCAAGCTCCACCCAGCTGTCCAGGACCTTATCCACGTGCTCAAAGCCCGCCCTTGGGTTTGCGATAAACACTATGTTGGCGGAGGCATCCTCTACCTTTTGCTGTCCGTAGCATATGTCCTTTAACTGTCTTTTTTTCTCCTTGTCCTTTACTACCACCACTTCCCAAGGTTGGAGGTTGTATCCGGAGGGTGCGGTGGCGGAGATCTCTAAAATCTCCTTTATAAGTTCATCGGGAACTTCTCTGGTTGGGTCAAAGAAGGTTATTGACCTCCTTTCGGTTATCAACCTTAGGCATTCTTTCATGGCAAACCTCCCTCGTAGGCTTTGATTAAGTATAAGGCAGTAGTCTTCCTCAGGCAATGGGCTTTTTGCGGTTTATAGTAGAGTTTTTACATACTCAGAGTTCATTGGTAGTTGATTGACCTCTATGCCATACCCCCAGAGTAGGGCGTTTGCCACCGCGGGTGCTATGGGTGGAAGACCGGGCTCTCCCACGCCGCCCATGCGTCCTTGCCCTTTTACTATATGCACCTCTATCTCCGGCGTCTCTTCCATAGTAAGGAGAGGATAGGTATCAAAGTTAAGGCTCTGAGGACCTCCCTTTGAAAAGCTCACCCTTTCCTTTAGGCTCGCACTTAAGCCCATAATTATGGAACTCTCCATCTGAGAAACCACCAAATCTGGATGCACCACTGTGGGACCCAGATCTATCACGCATACAACCTTATGCACCCTTATTTTGCCCGTTTTTTTGTCCAAGGAAACCTCTGCACATTGGGCTACATGGCTTCCAAAGGAGAAATGATAAGCTAATCCCATAGCCCTTCCCCTATGGGAACCCTTGCCCCATCCCGATTTTTCAGCACACACCTCTACCACCCTCCGAGCCCTTGGGTTTTTGGAAAGTAGTTCAAGCCTTAGCTCCACTGGGTCTCTACCATCCGCCTTGGCGAGCCTGTCTATGAACGTCTCAAGGGTGAAGGCATTTTGGGAGCTTCCCACCGAACGCCAAAACCAAACAGGTATAGGAAGGTCAATCTTTACAAACTCCACACGCAGGTTGGGAACCGAATAGGGCATGTTTTCTATTCCTTCCACCGCCGCCCTGTCTATTTTTGAAAACATTCCTGCCCACTTAAAGACTGCGGGCACCGCTATTTTATGGTGTATGGCTATTACCCTCCCCTTTTCATCCAAGGCTCCCACAAACTTTGTGGCGTTCATGGGTCTATACCAACCAGATTTTACATCATCCTCTCTGGTATATATTAGCTTCACTGGTCTTCCAAGCTTTTTGGATATTTCCACTGCCTCTCTTACAAACTCCACGTTTGCCTTTCTTCCAAAGCCCCCACCCAAATAGGTGGTGTATATTTCAATGTTTTTTTCGTCCAAGCCCGTTATTCTGTTGACGGTTTTTAAAGCCCAAGTTTGGGATTGAATGGGTGCATAAACCACACACTTATCCTTTCTCACATCCGCCACGCAAGCCATAGGTTCCATAGTGGCATGGTAGAGATATGGCAAAAGATAAACACTTTCCGCCTTTACCTTAGCCTTTGATATTACATCCTCTGGGTTTCCATCATGCCTTGCCACCGCACCAGCCCTGTTTAGGGCATTAAGATAGTGGCGCGCTAACTCTTGGTCGCCAAAATCCTTTATTGGGCTTTCGGTCCATTCTACCTTCAAGCCCTCCCTTCCCTTTTGGGCTGAGTAAAAATCCCTGCCACACACCGCCACACCAGTGGATATGGCAAACACATCTATCACTCCTTCCACCTGCTTTGCCTGACTTGGGTCAAAACCCTTTAGCTTAAAGCCAAAGGCGGGAGGTCTTTCCACCACCGCATAGACCATATCTTTAAGCCTTACATCAATACCAAAGATAGCACTTCCATCCACCTTTTCTTTGGCGTCTATTCTTGGAATGTTTTTGCCGATGTATATAAACTCGGAAGGCTCCTTTAGTTTAACCTTATGGGGAATAGGAAGCTTTACCGCCCCTTCCCAAAGCTCTCCGTAAGAAGCCCTTTTTCCATCTCCAAAGACATAGCCCCCCTGTGCCTTTAGCTTTTCCCTTGACACCTTCCACTCTTCAGAGGCGTAATTTATTATCATCTCCCTCATTGTGGCACCAAGCTGTCTTAAAAAGTCGTGCATATTCCTTACGCTGGTGCTTCCACCCGTCAGTTGCATGCCCAACTTTCTGTCTATGTATTGAGGTCCTGCGGGTGCAGACCTTACCCTTACCCGCTCCCAAGGGAAGTCCAGTTCATCCGCCACCAACATAGCAAGCCCAGTCCATACCCCCTGCCCCATCTCCGATTTGTTAACCAAGAGCACAAGGTGGTTGTCTTTGGTTATGTTTGCCCAGAGAACTGGGTTTATTATTTCTTCTTGTGCTCCTTTGATTATCTTGAACCCTCCCTCTGTTAAAACAATCGCCAAACTCAAACCAGTAAGCTTTACAAAATCCCTTCTGTCTATCATGTTTTAACCCCCATCATACTTTGGGCTCTAAGTATTGCCCTCAGAATTCTTGGATAAGTTCCGCATCTGCAAAGGTGGGAAGACATGGTTCTTACTATCTCCTCCCTGCTCGCCCTTGGGTTTTTCTTAAGGAGTGCGTAAGCCTCCACTATCTGACCGGGCTGACAATAACCACACTGGGGCACGTTCAACTCCACCCAAGCCCTCTTTACCAGATGGTTGGCGGGAATGCCCTCTATAGTGATTATCCTCCTACCCTTCACCGCCTTTAAGGGAGTTATGCAACTGCGGATGGGCTCCTCCTCCAAAAGGACTGTGCAAGCTCCACATATACCCTTGCCACATCCGAACTTGGTGCCAGTCAAGCTAATATGTTCCCTTATCACCCAAAGAAGAGGAGTGTCCTCGGGCAAGCTTACCTTGTATAACTTTCCGTTGATGTAGATTTCAGTCATAACAAACCCCCTTCCTTATTGAGTTTAATCCGTAGGATGTGGTTTGTAAAGCTCAGATCTTCAAGCTTTTCTTTTCCCGAAAAACTCGTAAAAAAGAAAGACGGCTATGGCAACGGAGAATGAGGCGTCTGCAAAGTAAAAGGCAGGGTAAGAAAATTT
>DAIUER010000001.1:0-19235 GCA_036845005.1 Thermocrinis sp. | reverse complement strand
AAGGTCGCTAAAATCGTATTCAGAGGGCTTTTCTGATATCTTTGAGGAAACGCTTATCAGCGAAAGCTCCTTTAACCTCAAAGTATCTTTATAAAGGGCAAGCTCCTCCACTCTGAAAAAGAACGTTCCCCCTCTGAAGTTAGGCAAAATAATCCAAAACTCTCCTATCTCAAAGCTTCTTTCCTTGAGGTTTATTTTTGGCTCCTTTAACTCAAACTCAATGCGGTGCAAAAGCAGAAAAGGTTTAACAAAGACAAAATAAATAAAAAGAAAGACTAAAACCAAATAACCAACATACTTCATTCAAGCCCATACATACGCAGGTTTTCTTTTATCTTTTCTATGAGCTCAATGGGTGTATGGATAGGATAATCAAGTTCTTCGAGGACCTCTTGGGCAGACCTGCCACTTAGCCAAACCTTTCCAAGCTTCTCCTTTAGGTGTTGTGCAGATTGAACGGGAAAATCTTTCTCCTCAAGCCTTCTAAGGAGGATTTTAGCCCAGGCTATACCCAAAGCTCCTGCAGTTCTCCGTGAGAACTCCAAGCAAAGACCTGTATGGTCCTTTTGGTCTTTTACTAATCTGTAAGAAAGCTTGGCTATGCTACCGGCGGTATGTATGTTAAGGTCTTTACCCTCACTTTTAAAAACCTCCTCTAAGTTATCAACCAAAGGCTCAGACCGGAGGATGTTTTTTACCGTTTGAGGGGTTATCCTTAGCCTTTGGGCGATCTCCTGCTCGGATTTGAGGTGTTCTTCTTTCAGCACTACGGTGTAGGAAGCTAAAAGTAGGGATGATAGCCAACCAGCTGCCCGTGTTTGAACCAATTTTTGCGTGCCACCTAACAGCTCAAGGGACTTGATAAAAACTCTAAGAGTTAAAGCTTCAATGTGCCCTTCCAGTTCAAAAGCCATTTTGACTCCTTTTTAGTTCAAAATCGGGGTGACGGGACTTGAACCCGTGACCTCTGGCCCCCCATGCCAGCGCGCTTCCTCCTGCGCCACACCCCGTCATCTATTAATTTTAGCACTTAAGTTGGAAGTGTTCAAATAGGACAGAAGCTTTTTGCTGGGCTTGAACTTGACGCCAACTTTTTTGCTTGTCTTCCTTAGGCTCCATGTGCCAAAGCCCGAGAGCTTAACCCTTTCCCCTCTACTTAAGCTCAGGGCAATTTCCTCAAGGACAAAGTTCAATACCTTCTCGGTCAAAGACTTAGAAAAATCATGACCCTTCTCGTGGCACCTTTGAATTATATCCCTTTTAGTCATATTACAGCTTCATCTGCTTCTTCAAAAGTTCTCCCAGAGTAAAACCGCTCTCTCCTCCTTCGCTGACTATGTCTTCTGCCTTGGTTTCCTCCTTTGCACTTAGCGTTACCTTTGAGTGGGGAACTATATCAATGATGCGCACCTCAACTTCATCTCCGACCTTTATATCCTTTATATTATCCACCTCAGAAAGGGGCAACAGCCCTTCCACTCCTTCGGGAAACTCCAAAAATGCCCCAAAGGGATGCACAGAAACTACCTTTAGTCTAACCCTATCCCCCACCTTATACTTTTTGAGAAAGAGCTCCCAAGGGTTCTCCTGCAGTTGCTTTAGCCCGAGCTTTACAAATTTACCCTCCAAACCAAGGACCGCAAACTCTCTCTCTTCTCCTATTTTGAGAACATCCTCTACCCTCCCCGGTCTTCCCCAAGAGAGGTCGCTCCTGTGAATGATCCCCTTTACATCGCCCAAATCCACTATAGCTGACGCTTTGTCAAACCTTTGGACAATTCCCTTAACCTTGCTTCCCACAGGATGATTTTTAATATACTCCTCCCAGGGCTTCGGAAGTGTGTCCTTTATGCTAAGGATGGGCCTTTGGGCTTTTGGGTTGAACTCCAGGACCTTTACATTAACATTTTCCCACTTCTTTGGCATACTGCCGTCGTAAGAAACCTCGTCCTTGGGCACAAAGCCCTCCAAACCTTCAAAGAGTTCCACTATAACTCCCTTTTCTGTTATATCCACCACCTTAGCGGGTATAACTTTACCTTTGCTTAAAACTTCCTTTGCCTTTTCCCATGGGTTGGGCTTTAGCTCCCTAAGGCTCACAAAGATAAACTCACCGTCTTTGGGTATTCTTTTAACCTTAACCTTGAGCCTCTCGCCTACCTCCGTGTAGTTGAAGGGATTCCTGTCTCTACCCCAAGAGAGTTCCTCCTTTGGCAAGAAAGCCCTTAGCACATTCTTTATCAGCAGTGTAATCCCTTTCTCTGGGTCTATTTTGATAACCCTACCCTCTATTACATCTCCCACCTTTAATCGCTTAAGGATCCTCTCCTTCTTTCTCCTTTTGCTTAGCTCTATAAAATCCTTTTCAGTTAGAACGATCTTCAAACCTTCCTTTGTGTCTGAAAGTTCCTTTATCTTTGCCACCACCCTTGAGTTCTTTCTTAGCCCACGTCGGGCTTCAGATTTGGGCAGAATTGCCTTTAGACCACTGACATTAACCACGTAGACGTCATCCAAAACCTCCTCTACCCTACCCTCTACGAACTTACCTTTCTCTTGGGCAGACTTTAGAAAGCTGTAGAGCCTCTCTTTGAGATACCTTTGAAAAGACAGAACGGGCACACCCCTTGAAAATTTAAGCAAGATGCCTTTTATTTCGTCCCCCTCTTTGGCTTGTGGTGGCAGTTCTTCCCTGGGCATGACTGCCTCCACCTTGTAGCCCACATCAATGTATGCAGTTCTGTCGTCTATCTTGACGATCCTTCCCTTTACCACTTCCCCCCTCTTTAGAATTCTGTTTATTCCTAACTTTTCTTCTAGTAGGTTTTCAAACCTTTCCATTTCACCCATGGGAGAATTATTATAAGCAATTTTTTTAAATCAACCTATCCAAAAGAACGGTAATAAAGTATACGACGCTTACATACCCATTTACTGTAAAGAACGCCCTGTTTATCTTAGAAAGGTCGTGCTCCTTTATTAGACTGTGCTCATACACAAGAAAGAGACCGAGCACTAAAAGTCCCAAAAGGTAAATGAGACCCAGGAAATCCACCACGAAGAGCAAGGCTAAGAGGGAAAGGAAGGTTATAGCATGAAAGAGCCTGGAGATCTTTAGGGCTCCTCCGATGCCATACTTTACGGGGATGGACTTTAGATTGTGTGTCCTGTCAAACTCATAGTCTTGGAGGGCATACAGCACATCAAACCCCGCCACCCAAAAAGCCATACCCACACCCAAAAGCAGGGCGGTTTTTGATATGCCCTCATTAAAGGCAGTATCCACCGCAAGGGGGATCAAAAAATAAACCAAGCCAAGCACCAGGTGTGGATAGCAGGTGATCCGCTTGGCGTAAGGATAAAACCAAAGGAGAAAAACCACCAAAGGAGCCAACAGGAAGGTGAGCAAGTTTATCATAAGGCAGGAAAGGAGGAAGATACCCCCGGATATTAGAACGAGCTTTTTTATATCCTCTTGAGAGAGCTCACCCTTTGCATGAACCCAATCCTTTGTTCTTGGGTTGAGCTGGTCTATGGGAAGGTCAATGAGCCTGTTGAGGGACATACCCAACGTCCTTGCGGACACAAAGGCAACCAACACCCAAAAGAGCTTCAAAAGGGATGGGAACTCTTCTACCAACAAAACTATTCCTGCCAGCAAGAATGGAAGGGCAAAGATGGTGTGTTCAAACTTTGTAAGCTCTGCGTAAGCCCTTAGCCTCATATATCAAAGATAACCTCCGCCAAATAGCCGTCCTCCAACTTTTCCACTTTGAGCCTGTGATAGGTGGCCGCCTTTATAACAAGCTTTGAGGGGTGCCTTTCTGGGTCAAAAGGACTGCCCTTTAGCACTAGTTTAACACCATCCTCTTTAAACTCCACCCTTTCACAGTGGCTTATTATCAATTTTTCCTTTTCGTGCAAAACCAAAAGCTGGTTTATGACATCTGCCAAGAGGTAGGGTAGCTCTCCCTGAACCTCCAACTCCACTTTTTTGTCTTTGCTAACCTTTTCTATGTCTGTGATCTCGTTAAAGGTGGCAAGGATGGCTTTGCAGAATAGTTCCTCCAAGCCCTTTGCCCTTACCCTTATACCCGCGTCTGCGGTGATGTCCTCTATGACCTCATAAAAGCTCATATCCCAAGCACATCAAACATATTGTAAAAACCGGGAGGTTTTCCTTTGATCCATCGGCAAGCTTCCAAGGTGCCCTTGGCAAAGATGTCTCTGGAGACTGCCCTGTGGGTAAGCTCTATCCTCTCTCCAAAGCCAAAAAGATACAGAGTATGCTCTCCTACCACATCTCCACCCCTCAGGGACATAACGCCTATCTCCTCGCCCTTTGGGTCTATGCCTTCCCTTCCAAACTTTGCCACCTGAGAGGGTTCCTTACCCAAGGCATTAGCTACCACCTCCAAGAGCTTTAGGGCAGTTCCGCTTGGTGCGTCCTTTTTAAATCGGTGGTGGATCTCTAAAATTTCCACGTCAAAACCTTTGTCCTTTAGGGCTTTAACCGCGAGCTCTGCCAACCTAAAGAGAAGATTGACTCCCAAGCTCATGTTGGGAGAGAGAAGAATGGGGGCATATGTTGAAAGCTCTTTTAGCTCCTCCACCTGCTGTGGGCTAAAGCCCGTGGTGCCTATGACTACTCCTTTACCCGCATAGGCAGACAGCTTGGCATGGGCTAAAGCGGACAGGGTGTTTCCTGTAAAATCCACCACCACATCTCCAAGGGGTAAAACATCCTCCAAGTTGGAGGTGAGCGGTGCAAACTTGAACTCTTCCATACCTACCGCTTCTCCTAAGCTTTGCCCTCTGACGCAGTCGGGGTGCTCAACGCCCGCCACTACCTGCAGGTCTGGATACTCAAGGGAGACCTTTAAGATAGCCCTGCCCATTCTCCCGAGGGCTCCGCACAGGATCAGCTTGGTCATTCTTCCTCTCCAAAGATCATGTCTTCAAGCTCATCTACCGCCTCTTCCGCCTGGTCTGGTGGAACCACCGATGGATAGAGGGCAACCTGGACACCCTCTGTAAAGAGTAGCTTGCTTATGATCTCTTGAAGCTTTTCCAACTCCTCAGGGGCTACATCGTTTCTGATGCTCTCCTCAATGGGCTTGGAAGTTAGGAAAAAGCCCACCAATGCAAAAGGGACTGCGTAGGTTTGCTCTTCCATGACACTCTCCTTTTCAAGTTTTGCTAAAGATATTAACACACTTTCTTTTGAACAAGTTCTGTGAAAAATCCTACCAGCTCCTCCCAAGTTTTACTTCCTAAATCTCCTTCCTTTTTGGACCTGACGGAGACGGTTTTGCTTTCCACTTCTCTATCTCCCACCACGAGGATGTAGGGTACCTTTTGCAACTCCGCAGTCCTTATTTTGGCGGAGAGTCGTTCCTTTCTGTCGTCCACTTCCACTCTAAAGTGCCTTTCGCTTAGAAAGTCCTTAAGTTCAATAGCATAAGGTATATGTTTTTCAGAAACTGGGATTACCCTTGCTTGGACGGGTGCGAGCCAGAAGGGTAAAAGCCCCGCATAGTGTTCCAAAAGAACACCAGTGAACCTTTCTATTGACCCAAAGATCGCCCGGTGGATCATGTAGGGTCTATGTCTCTTGTTGTCTGGACCCACATACTCCATGTCAAAGCGCTCTGGCAGGTTAAAGTCAAACTGAATGGTAGAACACTGCCAGAACCTACCTATGGCATCCTTTATCTTTACGTCTATCTTGGGACCGTAAAAGGCTCCACCGCCCTCGTCTATTTCGTAGCTTAAGTTTAGGGTTTCCACTGCCCTCTTGAGGGCACTCTCTGCTTTTTCCCACTGTTCTTCGGAGCCAATGTAAAGGGGTGGTCTTGTGGATATATAAACCTTAAAGTCCTCAAAGCCAAAGGTTTTTAGCATTTGCACCGCAAAGTCCAAGGTTTCAAGGATAACATCCTCCACCTGCTCGGGTGTGCATATTATGTGGGCGTCATCCTGGGTAAAGCCCCTTACCCTCATGAGCCCGTGCAGAACTCCGGAGAGCTCGTATCTATAAACCGTGCCAAGTTCTGCAAACTTCAGAGGCAGTTCCTTATAACTCCTTACCTTGCTCTTGTAGATTGCCACATGGAAAGGACAGTTCATAGGTTTGACAAAGTATTCCTCCTGCTCCATCTCCATGGGTGGATACATGTTCTGACGGTAATACTCTAAGTGCCCGCTGGTTTGCCATAGGTTTGCCTTTCCCACATGGGGTGTATAAACCAGTTGATAGCCCCTCTTTATGTGTTCTTGCTTCCAAAAGTCCTCCAAAACTTTTCTGTATGCCCCACCCTTTGGAAGCCAGAGCACCAAACCTCCTCCTATGTCTTCGTCTATGAGGAACATCTCCAACTCCGCACCCAGTTTTCTGTGGTCCCTTCTCTTTACCTCCTCGTAGAACTTCAGCCTATCTTCAAGCTCCTTTGTGTCCCAGTAGGCTATGCCGTAGATTCTTTGGAGCATGGGCTTGGAAGGGTCTCCTTGCCAGTAGGCACCCGCTATGTGAGTTAGCTTAAAGGCACCCACCATACCAGTGGAGGGCACATGGGGACCCCTGCAAAGGTCTATAAAGTCTCCCTGCTCATAGACGGATATAACATCCTGAGGGTCTATGCGCCTGATTATGTCAAGCTTGTAATGCTCTTTTAGCTTTTCAAAGAGCCTCAGGGCGGAATCCCTGTCCAGCTCCCTCCTCAGAATGGGATAGTTCCTCTCTATGATCTCCTTCATCTTCTGTTCTATCTTGGGCAGGTCCTCCTCTCTGATCCTTGTTCCTTCCACCTCTACGTCGTAATAAAAACCCTCCTCCGTGGTGGGACCAACTCCAAGATGGACTACCTCCTTACCGTATATCTCCTTTAGGGCTTGAGCCATTATGTGAGAAAGGGAGTGGCGCATGACCTCCAAACTCTCTGGGTCCTCCTTGTATATGGGCACGAGCTCTCCAGACTCCCTTATGGGCGTCTGAAGGTCAATTATTTTCCCGCCCAGCTTGGCACCAAGGGCACCCTCTATTCCCACCTCTTTAAAGAAATCTACGAGCTTTTTGCCCTCTTGCACTTCGTACTCTTTACCGTTTAGAACTACCCTAAGCATGGTTCAAAAATTATAAGCCCTGTATAAAACCTCTATGGGGTGCAATACCTTTATGCCCGTTGCCATCTCTATTTGGTTGCTGGAAAGGGGGCAATCGGAGACCACAAGGTCCGCCTTTGCGCTGATTATGTCCTCAAAGAGCTTGGAGCCTACCTTGTATGCCATGTCAAAGGTTTTCTTTTTTACACCAAAGGTGCCATCGTGTCCGGAGCACCTTTCAATGAGCCTAACCTTGGTGTTGGGTATTAGCCTCATAAGTGCCGCCGCCCTGTAGCCCACGTTCAGGGATTTGAGGTGGCAGGGAATTTGGTAGGCTATGTTGCCCATGGAGACCCTAAAGTCTTGGTTTAGTCTTCCCTTCTCCTTTAGTTTCCAAAGATACTCATGCACATCAAAAATCTTTTCGGAAACCAACTTGGCGTCGGGGTCATCGGGTAAAAGCAATGGATACTCGTACTTTATCTGCAGGGCACAGGTGGGAACAGGCACTACTATGTCATAACCCGCAGATACGTAGGACTTTAAAACCTTGATGTTGTGCTTGGCTTTTTCTATGGATGTATCTATGTCTCCCACATCAAAGAAGGGAATGCCACAGCACTGAACTTCTGGAATTTCCACCCAAAGGTCGTTCTTTTCTAAAACCCGTAGCAGTGCTATGCCCTTTTCTAAGTAGTTATAGTTAAAAAGACAGGTGCTAAAGAGGACAACCTTTCCGTTTTCGCCTTTGACGGGCTTTCTGTTTTCCTTGTACCAATCCGCCAAAGTTTGAGAGTTTATGGGTGGCAGTTTTGCCCTCCTGTCTACGCCCATAAAGTTCTCCAGGATCACCCTTACGGGCTTTGTGTTGTTTAGCTTGTTTACTATGCCAGCGAAGGGCACCGAAAGCTTGCCCACCAAGTCTGTATTTACCATAAGTTTCTCTGTTAGCTTGGCTCCTTTGTTTTTGAACTTCCACACCTTATACCTCAGGGAGAGGTGAGGAAAGTCTATGCGCCACTCGTGGGGCGGAGTGTAAGGGCACTTAAAATAGCACTGCTTACAGTGAAAGCACAGCTCCAAAGGAAGGGCTAACTCCTCTTTGCTCAGCTTTTGGACATCATCATCATGCCGGTCCACCGCATCAAACAGGGCAGGAAAAGAAGGGCAGTAGGTAACGCACATCCTACAATCCTTACACTTTGAATACACTCTTTTTGCCTCCTCCCAGAGGGCTTGCTCGTCCAAAAACTTCGGGTCCCTGATGTTGAAATCAAAGTCCTTTGTGCCACCAATGTCCATCTTTTTACCTCCTTTTTATAAGAAGTATTATATGCAAATGATTTGCAATTGTCAAGCTGTGGAGGAGGTGATAGAAGGGACGTGGGAAAGGGTGAGGAAGCGGTTAGCCCCTTTAGAGGTTGGAGGGACATCCCGATGAGGGATTTTTGGAATCATCCTCACTGTGATCTTTATGCTACAACGCCTCCACCAACACTGCTTTTCTCTCAAGACAGTCTATTAGTTCCTCCACCCTATCCCTCTCCACAAAATACACCCTTCCACCCAGTGGATTATTGGGCTCTTTTAAAGGCTTAATCCTCACATAGCCTAAGTTTTTGCTTGCCACATACCCAGTGGTGTAATCGGGGTCATCGCTCCAGCAGAGCTCCGCAAGAACTCCACAATACACGTTCTTTGTGGCAAGGGCTAAGGCGTCCAAAAGTCTGTGTAAATACTGTCTTTTTATTCCTCTTTTCAAAAGGGCAAGCTTTATTGCTTTTCTGTCCTTCCAATCAACCCTAACGGTGCGTATTCCCCTCTCTTGGTCTGGCTCCAGTCTTTCTCCAGTTTTGACATCCATAAGGACTGCACCCCTCATGTTCCCACCCTTTGTGTTTGCACCCTTTTCCAGAAGTTCTATTGCCTTTTTGGCTAAATCTTTGCTTGTGCCCGCCTCCTCCAACTTCTCTACCGCAAAGTCCCGGGCAGACTGGACGCTGTCAAAGTCGTAGCTGTATATAGTCAGAGCTTTAGGAATTATGGATATTTCCTCCAGCTTTTCCAGAGTTATAACCATCTTGTCGTAATCTTTTGGTCTTTTTAGTAGTTCCTTTATCACCCTCTCCACCTGCCCTTCATCCACTATCCTCTCTGCTCCGGATACATGGAGACCCTTTAGTTCCGCCCGCATACGCACGCTGATCATCTTTTAAGGCTTGTGAGCCAAGCGATCAAATATCCAAGCAAAAATCCCAAAAAGAGCGCCCCGATTACCAAAAGTCCAAGGGGTATGGGAGGTATGCGGTAGTATTCTCCGTTAAACTCTGGGGTTAGCACCAGTTCCACTGGAGTTTTGTTTAAGTAGACCACGTAGCCAAGGGCTAAAAGCAAAAGCAAAAGTAAAGAAAAGTATATAAATACCTTCATAGTCCTTCCTCCCTCTTCGCAACCTGTAGTTGCAAAAGCACCTGCTCTTTTGCGGTCCCGCCGTAGCTCTTTCTTCTGTCTGCTACCTTTTCGGGCTTTAGTAGGTTCAGGGCATCCTCCTCAAAAAGCTCCGAAAAGGCTTTTAACTCTTCCAAGCTAACCTCTTCCAAGCTTTTTCCTTTTTCCAAGAGCTGTGCCACCAAGCTACCCACTACTTTGTGGGCTTGTCTGAAGGGCATACCTTTTAAAACCAGATAGTTTGCCAGGTCTGTAGCCAAAGCGAAATTTCCCGCTGATGAGTAAGTCCTCTCCGAGTTTATACTTAGCCCTTCCAATAGGGGTCTTAAGACCACCAGAATGCTTTTAAGGGTGTCCAAACTGTCAAATAGGGGCACCTTGTCCTCTTGGAGGTCCCTGTTGTAGGCGTAGGGTAGTCCCTTCATAACGGTCAAAAGGGTAAAAAGATTGCCATAGAGCCTTCCGGTCTTCCCTCTTATGAGCTCCAACACATCGGGGTTCTTCTTTTGGGGCATTATGGAACTTCCGGTGCAGAATCTATCGGGTAAGGACACAAAACCAAACTCTTCAGAGGACCAAAGGATCAGGTCCTCTGATAACCTTGAGAGGTGCATACCGCAAACCGCACAGGCATACAAAACCTCAAGGATATAGTCTCTTTCCGCCACCGCATAAAGGGAGTTTCTTGTTATGGACCTAAAGCCAAGCTCTTGGGCTAAAAAGAACCGGTCTATGGGAAAATCCACACCCGCAGACGCACCGCTACCTAAGGGCAGGCTGTCTGCCAACCTGTAGGCGTGGGCAAAGCGCATGGCGTCCGTTAGCAGAGCCTCTCGGTAAGCTAAAAAGTAATGGGCAAGTCTGATAGGCTGAGCCCTTTGAAGATGGGTATAAGAGACCACCATCACATCTACCGTCCTATCTGCCAAAAGCACTAAGGTTCTTCTTAGTTCCCTCAAGCCTTCCAATATCTTTAGTAGTTCTTCTTTTATAAATAACCTCTCGTCCGTGACTACCTGATCGTTGCGGGACCTTGCGGTGTGAATTTTGCCACCTACCTCTCCCACTTTTTCTATTAGCCTCCTTTCTATGTTCATATGCACATCTTCCCAAGCTTTGGAAAATTCCATTCTTTTTTCTCTTACCTCCCGCTCTATCTCCTCAAGTCCCTTTCTTAAGAGCTTCTCTTCTTCCTCTGAGACAATACCTGCCATTCTAAGAGCCTTCAGGTGGGCAAGATTTTGCTGTATATCCTGTAAGGCAAGCCGTTGGTCAAAGCTAACAGACTGGGTAAATTCCTCCACAAGCTCCTCAGTTTTTTCCCTAAAGCGTCCTTCCCAAGGTTTTTCCATAACCTATAATTTTAAACATGGAAAGCACTGCCCTAATTACAGACCTTTATGAGCTAATCATGGCTCAAAGCTACTTGGAGCACGGAAAGACCGGGAAGGCTGTCTTTAGTCTATTCGTTAGAAGACTCCCAGAGAACAGAAACTTTTTAGTTGCCTGCGGGCTTGAAACGCTGATGAAGGGCTTAGAGAACTTCAAATTTGGAGACAAAGAACTGAAATACCTAAAAAGTTTAGGTATTTTCAAAGATTGGTTTTTAGACTACCTGAGGGAGCTGGAGCTAGACCTGGAATTTTACGCCTTGGAGGAGGGGACTATCTTCTTCCAGAACGAGCCCATCTTTCAGGTGGAGGGTCCCCTGCCAAAGGCTCAGATCATAGAAACCTTAGCTATAAACCTAATACACGTTGAAACTTTGATTGCATCCAAAGCGGTAAGAAATTATATTGCTGCAAAGGGCAAAACTCTGGTGGATTTTGGGTTAAGAAGGGCACACTCTCCCATGGCTGGGCTACTTTCTGCAAGGGCATGCTACATTGGAGGTTTTAACGGCACCTCCAACCTTCAGGCGGGAATGCTCTATGGCATACCCGTCTTTGGCACCATGGCACACTCTTACATAATGGTCTTTGATCAAGAAGAGGAAGCTTTCAGGGCTTTTGCAAAGAGCTTTCCAGACAGGGTCTTTTTGTTGATAGACACCTACAACACTGTGGAGGGGGCAAAAAAAGCTGTAAAGCTTTTGAAGGAAGGTATAAAGGTCTTGGGTGTGAGAATTGACAGCGGAGACATTCCGAAGCTTTGCAGGGAGGTAAGAGGGATCCTTGACCAGGAGGGCTTTAAGGATGTGAAAATTTTGGTTAGCGGAGGCGTGGATGAGTACGATATAGAAAGGTGGGTCTCTGAGGGTGTGCCCATAGACGCCTTTGGCGTTGGGACAAAGCTTTTGACCTCCGCGGATGCACCTTACCTGGACATGGCATACAAGCTTGTGGAGTATGAGGGAAAGCCCAAGTTCAAGGAGAGCCCCGGCAAGAAGACCTTTCCATACAAAAGGCAGGTTTGGAGGTTCTTCAAGGATGGAAAGTTTGATTACGATAAGGTCAGCAGGTTTCAAGAGGGTGGATTGGTGAAAAAGGTGGGCTTTCCCTTGCCAAGCCTTAAGGAGATAAGGGAGAAAGTTTTGGAACAGATAGACCAACTTCCTGAGGAGCTAAAAAGCATAAAAAAGAAAGTAGAGTATAAGGTGGAAGTGGATGAATGATAGGCGTTGATATAGTTTCTAACGAGAGGATAAGGAAAGCAGTAGAAAGGTTCGGCGAAAGGTTTTTAAAACGCATATACACCTCTTTGGAGCTTGAATACTGCGGAAAGCAGGCAGATTGGATAGCTTGCCTGTCAGCCCGTTGGGCGGGAAAGGAAGCAGTCTTAAAGGCGGTTTATCAGAGCAAAGGGATCGTCCTAAAGTTCTCTGAGATTGAAATTTTGGGAGATTTTGGAAAACCCGCAAAGGTTAGACTTTTGAGGGAAGAGCTCAAAAACCTACAGGTCCTTGTTTCCCTATCCCACGAGAAAGAGTACTCGGTGGCAGTTTCTTTTATAATTAATAGCAAAGGAGGTTTTTTATGAAGAAGATTTTAGCGGTTGGGTTGTTTGTTAGCTTTCTGTCTGTTGGGCTCGTAAGCTGTCAGCAGAGTAAGGCTTGCCCCACAGAGGATAAGATAAAGACGGGCGTCAAGGAGCTTATCCCTCAAGAGTTTAAGGTAGAGAGTATTCAGACACTAAAGGATATTCCGGGACTTTGTGAGGTGGTTATAAAAGTGGGAGCCCAACCCCTTGTTTTTTACACAGACAAAGAGATGAAGTATGTTATGGCGGGTAATCTTATAAGCCTTGCGGACAAGAAGAACATCACCAGAGAAAGACAGCAGGAGTTTATGAAGGTTAGTCAAGACCTTTTGAAGGAACTTGAAAAGCACACAGACTTTGCCTTTGGTAAAGTAGGTTCCCAAAAGTATATTTATAAGTTTACCGACATGGACTGTCCCTTCTGCAAAAGGTCTGAGCCCATAGTGGAAAAATGGGCTAATGAAAAGGGAGTGGAAGTTCGCGTAATCCTTTTCCCACTACCCATACATCCGCAGGCTTTTGTCAAATCGGTAGCCCTGATATGCGACAAAAAGGGATGGGAAGAGTATAAAAGTGGATACAGCTCCAACAATCAGTGCGAGGATGGAAAGAAAAAGATTGAGAGCAACTTACAGCTTGCAGAAAAATACGGCATAAACGGAACACCCACCTTTATAGGCATGAACGGCAAAATCCATGCGGGCTTGCCCACAGAACAGGACTTGGATAGGCTTATACAATGAAGAGGGAAACTTGGCAAACTAAGATAGGGCTTATTTTTGCTGCGGCGGGCAACGCGGTAGGGCTCGGAAACCTTCTAAGATTTCCCTCCAAGGTAGCCCTATACGGTGGTGGAGCCTTTATGGTTCCATACTTTGTTGCCCTCTTCCTTCTGGGCATTCCCTTAATGCTCATAGAGTGGGTTATAGGTAGGTATGCGGGGGCAAAGGGACATGGCTCTATGACGGGCATAATAGGTTCCTTCTTCAACCACTCCTACGGCTCAAGGGTTCTTGGCTCCATTGGAGTTTCCATTCCCGTCCTCATAGTTTGCTATTACATATACATAGAATCTTGGACCCTGGGCTTTGCCTTTTTGTCTCTCTTTGGGCAGATGCCTGAGCCTGTACAAAGTCCTGACTACAAAACCGCCATGGAACCATATGTTTCCTTTTTCAAAAACTACACGCAACCCTCTTACATTGCCCTTGTTTTCTTGGTGATCACCTTAGTCATCAACTGGGTAATCCTTCAGAGGGGTATAGTTAAGGGCATAGAGCTAACCGCCAAGTATGGTCTTCCATTGCTAATTTTGATGGGAATATTCTTGGGCTTTGTATCTTTGAGTATGAACGGATGGAAGGGTGTGGAGGGCTTGCTTTTCATATACACCCCGGACTTTTCAAAACTTTCGGACCCTCAGGTGTGGCTTGAGGCATCGGGTCAAATATTCTTTACTCTATCCTTGGGTATGGGTGCCATTGCAACTTACGCCAGCTATGTCAAGAGGAACGAGGATGTGGTAAAGGCGGGTTTATCGACTGCCGGGCTCAATGAGTTTGTGGAGGTGGTTATTGGTGCCAGCATAGCCATTCCGGCCGCCTTTGCAGTCTTTGGTGCTTTGGCGGTTCCCGAGCTTGCAAAAGAGGGGACCTTCCGGATTGGCTTTATGACCATGCCAGCCATTTTAATGTCCTTGCCCCTTGGAAGCCTGCTATCTACTGTCTGGTTTTTCCTGCTTTTCATAGCGGCCCTCACCTCATCCTTAGCCCTAACACAGCCTCTGGTTGCCCTCTTGGAGGATGAGATGAGGTGGAGCCACTCCAAGGCGGTTAATGTGTCTATGCTTGTGGTTAGTGCGGGTGCCTTTTTGTCTGCCTTTGTGCCTGGCTTTATAGACGATGTGGATTTTTGGGCGGGCACATTTATGCTACTGTTCTTTGGTCTATTGGAAATCATAATCTTTGTTTGGGTCTTTGGCGTTCATAACTTCCACAGGGAGCTAAACACCAACAGCTTTATAAAAATTCCAAAGGCATTGGTCTATTTCTTTGCGGTTGTCTCACCGGTATTTTTGGTTATCCTCCTGTATTTCTGGGGCGTTACTAAGCTACCGCAGGTCCTATCCCAAACTGAACCCGGCGTTCTCATCGCAAGGGCTTTTGTTATATTCGTGCTTGTGCTTATTGCCTTCTTTTCTGTGGAAAGCAGGAGGAGGTATCTGGCAGGTCCTCATATGTAATTAGCCACCACCCACCAGATGCACAATTTCCACTCTGTCCCCCTCCGATAGTTTGTAGCTTTCGTACTTAGATTTTGGCACCACTTCCTCGTTGACCGCCACCGCAAAGCCCACTTCCCGCACCTGAATGTTTAAACTTTTGATAAGCTCAGAGATAGTAATACCCTCAGGAACTTCCAACTCTTCTTCGTTGAGATATATCCTCATTTTTACTTACGCATACTAATTTAATACCGTTTTCCAAGGCTTGCAAGCACTCAATAATTTTTAGCCTTTGATGTAATGTAGCTGAGCACTTGGTTGGGGTCTCCCTTTGGGTCCACGCCCCTGTAGATTTTCTCCACCTTTCCCTCTGGGTTTATTAAAACCGTGTCCCTCGAGCACATACCAAAAAACAGCTTAACTCCGTAAGCTTTGGCTACTTCGCCCTTTAGGTCCGAAAGTAAGCTATGCCTAAAGTTGTATTTTTCTTTGAACCTCTTTATAGCGGGCACATCGTCGGTGCTTACGCCGAATACCACCGCATTGTTGGAAAGGAACTTATCATAAAGCCTTGAATACTCTTTGCCCTGCGCGGTGCATCCGGGAGTGTCCGCCTTTGGGTAAAAGTAAAGCACCACCCACTTGCCCCTGTATTGGGAAAGCTGAACCGGTTTGCCTTCCTCGTTTAAGAGATTAAAGTTGTATGCAGTCTGTCCTTCCTGAATTAAGTTCCCAGCCTCTACAAAACCTAAAAGGGCAAGGAGTTTTATAAGAAGTGCTTTCATGGTGCTTTCTATTTTAAGCCTCCACGATGATTTGTCAAAGGCGAAAAATCGCAGGAGAAGATGTTAAAATAACATCTGTGCGGTTTATCCTTCCTTGGTCCAAAAGACAATCAAAAATAAAGCTCAGGGAAAAATACCCCGTTGGTTTGGAGGTCTATCCCTTTGAAAAACTCAATTCCAAAAGGATAGAGGTTATAAACTGCCTTGGCATAAGCATGGATCAGCCTTTGCCCCTCTGGAGGAGGCTAAAGGGAAGGTTTTGGGAGAGCTTAGAATTTTGGGTTTTGCCCCCACCCGTGCAAGAGTTTATAGTGGAGAGCTCGGTCGTTCTTTCTCCCCTCTTTGGGCTATTAAAGGTGGATACGCCCATTCCCTACGCAGAGTACTCTTGGCAGGACCACTGCCAAGGTTCAAAGCTAAAAGACTGGTGGAAGGAGTCCCTAAAACAGACCTCAAGGGAGCTTTTCAAAGACCAAGTGGTGGTCCCCTTTGTGGAAAAGCAGGAGGAAGGACTCTTGGACCTTGGAACCGCTCATAAGGTAGTGAGGTTTTTCTTTTACAAAAAAGGGCAGAAAGTTATCAACCCTCAGCCCCACAGGGCATACCTTTTGAGATACATCGCAGAAAAGAGGCTGAGCTTAGAGGAGTTATCAAGGTTAAACTTTTACGATTACAAAGTAAAGGACATAGAAGAAAAAGGAAGGCTAATAAGGGTAATAGTGGAAGGGCAGGGAGCATACGTCTGATAAACTATTAGCATGCTCTCGGTGGTTATCCCCGCCTACAACGAAGAGGAAAACGTCCCCATACTTTACGAAAAGCTCAAAAAGGTTCTGGATAGCTTAGGAGAGGATTACGAGATCATCTTTGTGGATGATGGCTCCACCGATGGCACCTATCAAAGGCTAAAACAACTGGCAGAGAAGGACAGCCGGCTGAAAGTAATAAGGTTCAAAAGGAACTACGGACAGACCGCCGCCATGTCTGCGGGTTTTGAACATGCAAAGGGAGATGTGATCATCACCCTGGACGCAGACCTGCAAAACGACCCCGAGGACATTCCAATACTGCTGGAAAAATTAGAAGAAGGCTATCATGTTGTAAGCGGATGGAGAAAGGACCGAAAGGACCCATTTTTATCAAGAAAGCTTCCTTCAATGGTTGCCAATTGGCTCATATCCAAAATTACCGGGGTTCATCTTCACGATTACGGATGCACCCTAAAGGCATACAGGGCGGAGATGGTAAAGGATCTGGAGCTTTTTGGAGACATGCACAGGTTTTTGCCCGCCCTTACCAAAAGGAGAGGTGCCAAGATCACGGAGGTGGTGGTAAGGCATCATCCAAGGATGTTTGGAAAGTCCAAATACGGCATAGGAAGGACTGTTCGGGTCCTTTTGGACATAATGCTGGTAAAGTTCCTCAATGAGTACATCAACAAGCCCCTTTATATGTTTGGGAGTGTGGGCTTTTTGCTCCTTGGGTTGGGTCTTTTCAGCCTCTTTTACCTGATCTTTTTAAAGCTCTTTTTCGAGGATCGAAATGGCAGAAGACCCCTCTTGATCCTTAGAGTCCTTTTAATCATTGCGGGCATACAGCTCATATCCACCGGGCTTTTGGCGGAGCTTTTGGTCCGGATATACTACAGAACCAAAGACACAAAGCCCTACATAATCCAAGAGAAGATAAACCTTGAATGAGAAAACTTTTAAGACTTCTGGGCATAGCCCAAGGAAATTGCCTAAATTGTGAAAAACCCGCATTGGGAGAGGAGTTTTTGTGCGAAGACTGTCTTAAGGAGCTAAAACCCCAGCATCCAATGGAATATACACACATTCCCTATGTTTTCTCCCACAGAGTTTTCGGAAAGTATGAGGGTGCAATAAAGAGTTTGATCCTCAACGCAAAGTTTGAGAATAACCCATACACCGCAAGGTTCTTGGGTAAGGTGGTAAAGGATTATCTTTGGCAATACATAGACGAAATCCAGCCGGACATCATAACCTTCCCCGAGCTCAACCTTAGGAGGATTTGGCTCAGGGGCTTCAATCAGATGGAGGAAATTCTGAAGGGTGCGGATGTTCCCTACCAGAGAATTTTTGAAAGGAAGGGCTTTGACCCGCCCATGGCAAGGCTCGGAAGTCAAGAGAGGCTAAAGGCTGTGCAGAGCCACCAAGTGAGAAAGCATTGGTTGTACGCCTTGGAGGATAAAAAAATCTTGGTGGTGGATGATGTGCTAACCACAGGGCAGACCATATCCCATCTCTGCCAGTTGCTACTTTCCTTGGGCGCCAAAGAGACACATGCCTTCTTTATTGCACGGTCTGTTTAAACCTTTCAAGGGCTTTTTTTATGCCACGGACTGCCTGCCTTATACGGTGCTCATTTTCCACCAAGGCAAACCTAACGTAGCCCTCTCCATACTCTCCAAAGCCTATGCCCGGCGAGACCGCCACCTTTGCCTCCTTCAGCAAAAAGAGGGAAAAGTCCAAAGAGTTCATACCCACCCAATCGGGAATCTTTGCCCAAACAAACATGGATGCCTTGGGCTTTTCCACCGTCCAACCTATACGGTTCAGTCCCTCCACCAGCACATCCCTTCTCCTTTGATAAACATCCCGATTTTTCTCTACGATCTCGTAAGGGCTATCCAAGGCTATTATGGAGGCAACTTGTATGGGCGTAAAAACGCCGTAATCTAAGTAGCTTTTCAGATGGGCAAGGTTCTTTATGAGGATTTCGTTGCCCAAAACAAAGGCAACACGCCACCCCGCCATAGAAAATCCCTTAGACATGGAGTAAATTTCCACCGCAATATCTTTGGCACCTTCCACCTGCAAAAAGCTGGGTGGCTTGTATCCATCAAAACCAAGGTCCGCGTAAGCAAAATCGTGGATCACCCATACTTCCTCCCTCTTTGCCCACCGGACGACCTCCCTAAAGAACTCTAAGCTAACGCAAAGGGTGGTTGGATTGTGAGGAAAGCTCAGCACGAGGGCTTTGGGCTTTTTGAAGGAAGCCTTGAGTGTGTCGTGGATGCTCTTTAAAAAGTATTCTTCAAAGTTTTGCCTTTCCTCAAGGTTTATAGGAATAGATATGGCATCTCCGCCCGCTATTATGGGTGCGTAATAGTGTATGGGATAAGTAGGGTTTGGCACCATTACCGAGTCGCCAGGCTCCACCATGGCAAGGATCAGGTGCGAGTAGCCCTCCTTTGCCCCTATGGTCATTATAGCTTCCGTTTCTGGGTTTAGCTCTACGCCATAGTTTCTTTGGTAAAAGTCGCATATAGCCTTTCTGAGCCTTGATATGCCCTTTGAGGCAGAATAGCCATGCACGTTGTCCCTCCTTGCCACCTCGCAGAGCTTTTCTATTATGTGGGGTGCGGGTGGAAGGTCTGGGTTTCCCATTCCCAAATCCACAATATCCTCTCCCTCCCTTCTGAGCTTCATCTTTAGCTCATTGACCATGGCAAAAACATACTTGGGGAGCTTTTGGACCCGTGAAAAGATAAGCTCACTCATGCTCGCCTTCCTCTTCCAACTCCTTACAGTTTATACACAAAGTAGTTACAGGTCTTGCCATGAGCCTTTCAAATGGTATCTCTGCACCACAGACCTCGCATATGCCGTAGGTTCCTATCACTATTTTATAGAGGGCATAGTCTATCTTCCTTAGGAGCTTTAGTTACCATGTTT